>NZ_JAAKNE010000110.1:0-14959 GCF_049170755.1 Aeromonas sp. 604176 | reverse complement strand
TGCGGGCTCGGTTCCGGTCTTGGACAGGACTCGAACCCGGCAGATTTCTGGCAAATTGGGCGCATTCTACTTAAAAAAAGTGGCATTTCAACGTCTTTTCTCAGATGAAATGCATCTAAATTCAATAAAAAAGCAACATTACCCATTATCTATGCACTTAATCGCTTTGCAACCCCCTCCCGTGAAAGAAAAGGAAAAACCACCACCAAAAGATGACACCAAGCCAGCAATAGCGACAAAAACAAACAAAAAAAGCAATTAAAACAATGACTTTTATTTTTACACAAAAAACATTAATGACAAATTTAACGCTTTTACGATGACAAGAGTGAACGTGAAAAATGGAAAACGTTTTTCAGCGTTTGAATTTTTAGTCTTTCCGATTCCGTGTAAAAAAATGGCTTAATCCGCCATAAAGATGCTCAAATCTGTTACCTGGTGATGACATTCAGGAAGGAAAAATCTGGCAGACAAAGCAATAGTGTGATTTATAAGGCATTCAGATAAAAATTGCCGATAGAGTGTCTTTTTACACAAACTCTGGCTGACTGACAGCAAAAACCCCGGCAAGCCGGGGTTTTTCACTGGGTAGCAGTAGTACGAAAGTGCCGCACAGAGGCATCACTTGAGATTGAGCACATCCTGCATGTCATAAAGACCGGCACCCTGCTGACCAAGCCACTTGCCCGCCCGCACAGCACCGTTGGCGAAGGTCAGGCGGCTGGAAGCCTTGTGGCTGATCTCCACCCGCTCGCCGATATCGGCAAACATGACGGTATGCTCCCCCACCAGATCGCCGGCACGAATAGTGGCAAAGCCGATAGTGTTGCGATCCCGCTCGCCAGTGATCCCCTCGCGGCCATAGACGGCGCACTCCTTGAGATCCCGGCCCAGGGTTTTGGCGACCACCTCCCCCATGGAGAGCGCAGTACCGGATGGCGCATCCACCTTGTGGCGATGGTGGCCCTCGATGATCTCGATGTCGGTGTAATCCCCCATCACCTTGGCGGCCTGCTCCAACAGCTTGAAGACCAGGTTGACCCCGACCGAGTAGTTGGAGGCGAACACGATACCGATCTGCTTGCCTGCCTCTTTCAGGGCGGCCTTGCCTGCATCGTCAAAACCGGTGGTGCCGATCACCATCTGCTTGTGGTGGGCCAGCGCAAAGGCCAGATTGGCCAGCGTCACCTCGGGGCGGGTAAAGTCGATGATGAGGTCAAACTCATCGCGCACCTTGTCCAGACTGTCGCTGATGGCCACGCCCAGATGGCCCAGCCCATTGAGCTCACCGGCATCAAGACCGATCACCGCCGAGCCCGGCCGCTCCAGCGCAGCCCCGACCACCACGCCATCGGTGTTGGTGATGGCCTCCAGCAGCACCTTGCCCATACGACCATTACAGCCCATCACGGCCACACGGATCGGATTGTCCATCTCCACCCTCTCATCTCTTTTAATTATGGAAAGAGACCGTTTTACCAGCCTGTGCCAGCTTTGAAAAGCCCACAGTGAGCCAGCAGAGACAACCGACAAATAAACGAAATATTTAATTTAATCCGAACATTTAACGGATTTAGTCAGAGTGACAAAATCGAAAGATAAAAACGCCTATCCATCTGGACGTCTATCTTGACCTTAAGGGATTGACTCACTACTGTGGGCACCCCAATGCGGCAGGATGCCCGCCCTGTTTTTCCCCTATCCCTATCCGATACAGGCACAAAGCAGTTCATGACAGGAGGTCATTGTTCAATTTCAGAGGAACACATGATCCAGACTCAACCCAGTGCCAGGGCCTTGCTGCCACTTCTGGTTTTTCTCGCACTCTTTATCGGTACCGGTACCTGGCTGACCCTGCAGGGGGTCGAATTCGCCTTCTATCAGCTGCCCGCTCCGGTTGCTGCCTTGCCAGCGGTGATGCTCGCCCTGCTGCTTGGCAAAGAGAGCTTCAACAGCAATCTGGAGACCTTCTTCAAGGGGGTCGGCCACAGCAATATCATGGCGATGTGCCTTATCTATCTGCTGGCGGGCGCCTTTGCCAGCGTGGCCAAGGCCACCGGCGGGGTTGATGCCACCGTGGCGCTAGGTCTCTCCCTCATTCCCGGCTGGGCGCTGTTGCCCGGACTGTTCCTCATCTCTGCCTTTATTGCTACCGCCATGGGCACCTCCATGGGCACCATAGGTGCAGTGGCGCCGGTGGCCCTCGGTGTGGCACAGGCTGCCGGTATCGATCCGGTGCTGATGGCAGGTACCATTCTCTCCGGCGCCATGTTTGGCGATAACCTCTCCATCATCTCCGACACCACCATAGCAGCAACCCGCAGTCAGGGGTGCGAGATGAAGGACAAGTTCCGCGAGAACTTCAAGATTGCGGCCCCTGCCGCCATCGCGGTGATCCTGCTCTATCTGACCCTGGGCTCAGTGGGTGAATCCCCTGCCAGCGGCAGCGCCATCGAGCTGTTCAAGGTGATGCCTTATCTGCTGATCCTGGGGCTGGCGCTCGCCGGAGTGAATGTGTTTGTGGTGCTGGGGATCGGTATTCTGGCCGCCGGAGTGGTGGGCATGATCAACGGCTACGCCATCGGTCAGTTCAGCAAGGATATCTATCAGGGCTTTACCGGCATGCAGGAGATCTTCCTGCTCTCCATGCTGATCGGCGGTCTCGGCGCCCTGATGGAGCGTCAGGGTGGTCTGGCCTGGATCAGTGAGCGCATCAGCGCCCTGATTGCCCGTTTCACTCGCGAGCACAATGGTGAACAGAACGAGAAAGCCGCCGAGCTCGGCATCGCCGGGGTGGTGAGCCTCACCAACCTCTGCACCGCCAACAACACGGTGGCTATTATCGTCGCCAGCAAGGTGGCCCGGGATCTGGCCGAACACCACGGTGTCACCCCGCGACGCGCCGCCTCCATGCTCGATATCTTCTCCTGCGTGGTACAGGGTCTGATCCCCTGGGGCGCACAGGCGCTGCTGCTGGGATCCATCTTCGCCCTGTCACCGTTGGCGGTGGTGAGCATGAGTTTTTACCCGATGGCACTCGCGGTAGCGGCACTGATTGCCGTGTTCGTGAAGCACCAGATGCGCGGCAAAGCTGACAAGTAACAGACCAGACGCTGGCGCGCCGACATGCTGTCAACAGGGGCCACACCCTGGCCCTTGTTGACTCACTAACGGATCCGCCAGCATTTATCCCACCGTTCCGGGCATCAGCCGTCCGGGCGGGAGTTCCCCTGTCCCCCTTAACGTCAAGAGTGAATGTGCTAAGGTAGAGCGCGTTCAAGCCATCGATGCGCAGCTATACCAGAGGTTCCCCATGCATGAGTCCCAACCCGAACGTCAATCCCTGCGCCAACTGGTTCGTCAACGCCGCAAAAATCTGAGTCCGGCCGAGCAGCAATTGGCGGCCCAACAGCTGCTGGCCCAGTTCAAGCAACACCCCGAGATCCTCGCCGCCAAACGCATTGCCCTCTATCTGGCCAATGACGGGGAGATCAACCCCTTGCCCACCATCCATTGGCTGTGGGCCCAGCACAAAGAGGTCTACCTGCCGGTGCTTCACCCCTTTACCCCGGGTCACTTGCTCTTTTTGCGCTACACCGCCACCAGCCCCATGGTGCGCAACCGCTACGGTATCGAAGAGCCGGAGCTGGATATCCTGCAGGTGGTGCCCCACAGTACGCTCGATCTTATCTGCACCCCGCTGGTCGCCTTTGATGCCGAGGGCAATCGCCTTGGCATGGGGGGTGGCTACTATGATCGTACCCTCGCCATCTGGCATGAGCACAAGCTGGGCCCCAAGCCACTCGGCATTGCCCACGACTGCCAGCAGGTAGACGCGGTCCCGCAAGAGGTGTGGGATGTGCCACTGCCCCAGATCATCACCCCGAGCCACTGCTGGCGCTTTGAATAGGCCGTTTTTGGCCGGCAATCCCGGCTTTATGCGCGTAAACGCAGAATAAACAGGCAAACGATTTACAAAGTCACTCTTTTTGCCCCGGAACGTGAGCAACAAGGTCGCGACGGGGTACAGGGTTGGATATAATGCGCCCGCTTTTTTCTTAAGGAACGATCATGACTCAAGATGAAATGAAGAAGGCGGCCGCTTGGGCTGCGCTCAAGTATGTGGTTCCCGGTACCATCGTCGGGGTGGGCACCGGCTCTACCGTCAACCACTTTATCGACGCGCTGGCGACCATGAAGGACGAGATCAAGGGGGCGGTATCCAGCTCCGTTGCCTCCACCGAGCGCCTCAAGGGCTTCGGCATCACCGTATATGATCTCAACGAGATCGACGCCCTCTCCGTCTATGTGGATGGCGCCGATGAGATCAACGGTACCCGTGACATGATCAAGGGCGGTGGCGCAGCCCTGACCCGCGAGAAGATCGTTGCCGCCGTGGCAGACAAGTTCATCTGCATCATCGACAACACCAAGACCGTCGACGTGCTGGGCCAGTTCCCGCTGCCGGTTGAAGTGATCCCGATGGCCCGCGAATACGTGGCCCGCGAAATTCGCAAACTGGGTGGCAACCCGGTGTGGCGTGAAGGGGTGGTCACCGACAACGGCAACCACATTCTGGATGTGAAAGGCATGGCCATTACCGACGCCAAGGCGCTGGAAGTACGACTGAACGCCATTGTTGGTGTGGTCACCAACGGCCTGTTCGCCGCCCGCGGCGCCGACGTGGTCCTGATCGGTACGCCGGACGGCGTGATTACCCAGTAATCCCGACACCGGTAGCACAGTGCAGCGGCATCCTCCCTCCCTCGCCAGCGCCACTCTGCAACCTCTGACGCAGCAGCGGTGTTGATTGAGCCCCGGGATGGGATATGACCCAAACATTGCACTGTGAATAAATGACGGCGCCTGATGGCGCCGTTTTTATTTATCCCTCAACAAGTTGCATACGGATGTTTACAACATTCGTTGATAACTTCAAAGAATTTGACTTTCGTCACAAATATTCCCTCTCCCAAACGTTTTTGCTACTTTACGGTTTTCTTCGCACACCAAATCTGCACTTACGTTTGCACATACAGAGGGATCGTCATGACTGCCAAGTTTTCGTTGGACAAGGATAAAATCAAGGTTCTGCTGCTGGAGGGGGTTCACCCCAACACCGTAGAGACCTTTCGTGCCGCAGGTTACACCAGTGTGGAGTATCTCAAGACCTCGCTCTCCGAAGAGGAGCTGATCGAGCAGATCCGCGACGTCCATTTCATCGGGCTGCGCTCCCGCACCCAGATCACCGAGAAAGTCCTCGACGCCGCCAACAAGCTGGTCGCCATCGGCTGCTTCTGCATCGGTACCAACCAGGTCGAGCTGGAAGCGGCCCAGATCCGCGGTATTCCGGTCTTCAACGCCCCCTTCTCCAACACCCGTTCGGTCGCCGAGCTGGTACTGGGCGAGATCCTGCTGCTGCTGCGCGGCATCCCCGAGAAAAACGCCAAGTGCCATCGCGGCGTGTGGGAAAAACTGGCCAACCGCTCGGTGGAAGCGCGCGGCAAGAAGCTCGGCATCATTGGCTACGGCCATATCGGCACCCAGCTTGGCATCATCGCCGAGAGCATCGGCATGAAGGTTTATTACTACGATATCGAGAACAAGCTCTCGCTGGGCAACGCCATCCAGGTGCCAAGCATGGTCGAGCTGCTCAATATGTCTGACGTCATCAGCCTGCATGTGCCGGAGACCGCCTCCACCAAGAACATGATCGGTGCCGAGCAGCTGCGGATGATGAAACCGGGCGCCATCTTCATCAACGCCGCCCGCGGTACAGTGGTGGATATCGATGCGCTGGCTGACGTCATCAAGAGCGGGCATATCGCCGGCGCTGCCATCGACGTCTTCCCGGTCGAGCCCAAGTCCAATGACGAAGAGTTCCAAAGCCCGCTGCGTGGGCTGGAAAACGTCATCCTGACCCCGCACATCGGTGGCACCACCCATGAAGCGCAGGAGAACATCGGGCTGGAAGTGGCCAACAAGCTGGTCAAATACTCCGACAACGGCTCCACCCTCTCCGCCGTCAACTTCCCGGAAGTGTCGCTGCCGGGCCACAAGGGCTCCAGCCGCCTGCTGCACATTCACCGCAACCAGCCGGGTGTGATGAACCAGATCAACCAGATCTTCGCCGAAGAGGGGATCAACATCGCCGGTCAATACCTGCAGACCAGCAGCCATATCGGTTACGTGGTGATCGACGTGGAGACCGAGCACAGCGAGAAGGCGCTCGCCAAGCTCAAGGAGATCAACGGCACCATCCGCGCCCGCATCCTCCACTGATAGACCCTTATCTGCGCAGCAAAAAGCCCGTCGTGATGACGGGCTTTTTTATGAAGCAGAACCTCAAAACAGCATGGTGGCTTACCACCACCCCAACAGATTGCGGCCTACCAGCGCGCCCCATACCAGAGCGTTCAGGGCCAGCGCAATAAAGACGGCGGCGGAGCCCAGATCCTTGGCACGACCGGAGAGCTCGTGATGCTCGGAGCCAACCCTGTCTACCACAGCTTCAATGGCGGAGTTGAGGATCTCGACGATCACCACCAGCCAGCTGATGACGATAAGCAGCAGGATCTGGTTGAGAGAATCCCCCAGCCAGAAGGCCAGCGGCATCAGCAGCAGGATCAGCATCAGCTCCTGCCGAAACGCCGCCTCGTTAATCCAGGCTGACTTGAGCCCCTTCATGCTGTAACCGGTTGCGTTGATGATGCGGGTGACCCCGGTTGCCCCTGGCTTTGCCACGCTATCTACCTCATTTGGAATCGATTTTGGCCTCACATCCTATCAGAGCCCCCCAAGGTTTCAATCAGGGGACTTTTGCTTTATTTTATCTCTTTGCTTTTTCGCCCCTTGCGGCTGACACCACCCACTCGAGACTTGAGTTGTATGTCCATTCACACAGATGAATTGCGCACCCGTCGCCTGGAGTCACTGATCACTCCGAGCGAGCTCGCACACGCGTTTCCGATCACCGATACCATTGCCCAGAATCTGCTGGATGCCCGTCGCGAAGTGGAAGCCATTCTGGCTGGAGACGATCAGCGCCTGCTGGTCATCGTCGGCCCCTGTTCCATCCATGATCCCGCTGCTGCTCGCGAGTATGCCCTGCGTCTCAATGCTCTGCGCGAGCAGTATAAAGAGAGCCTCTGCATCGTGATGCGCACCTACTTCGAGAAGCCGCGCACCATCGTCGGCTGGAAAGGGCTCATCAACGATCCGCGCCTCGATGGCAGTTTCGATGTCAACGAAGGGCTGAAACTGGCACGCAAACTGCTGGTCGACATCAACGAGATCGGCATGCCCACCGCCACCGAGTTCCTCGATATGGTGACCGGCCAGTATATTGCCGACCTCATCACCTGGGGCGCCATCGGCGCACGTACCACCGAATCCCAGGTACACCGCGAGATGGCTTCGGCCCTATCCTGCCCGGTCGGCTTCAAGAACGGCACCGACGGCAATACCCGCATCGCCATCGATGCGGTGCGCGCCGCCCGTCACAGCCACATCTTCTATTCGCCGGACAAGGACGGCAAGATGACCATCTACCGCACCGCCGGTAACCCCTTTGGTCATGTGATCCTGCGCGGTGGCCACCGCCCCAACTACGACACCGCCAGTGTCGATGAAGCGTGTGAAGCGCTGGCCGATGTGGGCCTGCCGGAGCGTCTGGTAGTCGATTTCAGCCACGGCAACAGCATGAAGGATCACCGTCGTCAGCTGCTGGTGGCGCAAGATATCTGCGATCAGCTGCGCCGCGGCCGTACCGGCATCGCCGGCATCATGGCAGAAAGCTTCCTGGTGGAAGGGCGTCAGGATGTGGAGAACGGCTGCGCAGCCACCTTTGGCCAGAGCATCACAGATGCCTGCCTGTCATGGAGCGACACCGAAACCCTGCTGGCGATGCTGGCCGAAGCCGCGCTGGTGCGGTTGAACAAAGCAAACCTGCGGTAACGACTGCGACATCACCCTTCGGCCAGAGCATCACAGATGCCTGCCTGTCGTGGAGCGCCACCGAAATCCTGCTGGCGATGCAGGCCGAAGCCGCGCTGGTGCGGTTGAACAAAGCAAACCTGCGGTAAGACTGCGACATCACCCTTCGGCCAGGGCATCACAGATGCCTGCCTGTCGTGGATCGACTCCGAAACCCTGCTGGCGATGCTGGCAGAGGCGGCGCAGGTGCACCTGAGCAAACAGGCTTGAACTGCGAATAAAACCAAAGGGGCCAGTATTTTTGATACCGGCCCCTTCTTCTTGCTGTCGGCCGATTACGCTTCGCTAATCGACCCTACATGCGCGCTCTTTCCTGTACACCCTACTTACAAACTGGGCATAAACCACACGCGTCCTGCCGCTTCGATGCGGTCGGTGCGGATCTGGAATACCTGTGCCAGCAGCGCCTCATCAACCAGCTCGACACCCCCTTCGCGCACCACCGCGCCCCCTTGCAGGCAGAGAATGCGGTCGGCCCAGTCGATGGCCAGATTGATATCGTGGATGGCGATCACCACCAGCAAGCCTTGCCCGGCCAGGGTTTTCAGCAAGCGCAATAGCGCCAGCTGGTGATGCAGGTCGAGCCCCGCCAGCGGCTCGTCCAGCAGCAGCACCTTGCCGGTCGGATTGAGGCTCGGCCACACCTGCAGCAGGGTGCGGGCAATCAGCACCCGCTGCTGCTCGCCCCCCGACAACCGGCTGAAGTCACGAGCCAGCAAAGCTTCCAGCTCCAATGCCTCGCACAATGCATTTATCGCCTCGTTCTGTCTGGCAGGTGCAACCATCTCATCGAGCCCCAGGCTCAACACCTGAAACACCGGAATATGAAACAGCTGGGGCTGACGCTGGGGCAGCATAGCGCGCCGTTTGGCAAGCTCGGGCCAACTCATGTCAGTAAGCACTCCCCCCCCCAGCAGCACTGTGCCATCGGCGGGTAAAATCCCCGCCAGCGCCCCAAGCAGGGTCGACTTGCCGCTGCCATTGGGGCCAAGCAGCGCCACCAACTGGCCGCCATACCAGCGGATATCCAGGGGAGAGAGCCGTCCGGCAATGGCGAGTGCGCGCGCCTCCAGCAGCGGCGCAGCAGCACGAGAAGAAACCGGCATGTGATCAGCGGGCGACATCGGCATCTTGCCTCAACAACGGGTAAATAAGGTGACTGCGCGCCCCGACCAAATCATGCAGATATTCATGCAGCACCATCGGCAGTTTGCCTCAATAGCAGGTAGATAAAGAGCGGTGCCCCCACCGAGGCGGTGATGACGCCGATAGGCAACTCCCCCGCGCTCAGGGTGGATCGAGCAACCAGATCGGCCGCCAGCAGCAGGGCCCCGCCGCCAAGCGCCGAGGCAGGCAGCAGAAAGCGCTGATCGCTGCCACCGCAGAGCCGCAGCAGATGGGGCACCACCAACCCGACAAAACCGATGACACCACACAACGACACCGCCACACCGGTCAGCAGACAGACCGCCAGCACCAGCCGCACCCGCATCTTGTCGACATCCATCCCCATCAGGCGGGCCTGGGTCTCCCCCAACAACAACTGTTGCAGCGCCTTGCCCTGCCAGCAGAGCCAGCCCAGGGTGAGCGGCAGCACCAGCCACCACCAGCCGAACTGCTGGCTGCCGTAAGAGAGGCTGCCCATCATCCAGAACATGAATTCACGCAAGGAGCCATCATCGGCAAAGTACATCAACCAGGTCATGGCGGCATTGGTGAGAATGCCGATGGCCACCCCAAACAATAGCAAGCGGGCATGGCCGAGACGCGCCCGGCGAGCCAGCCGAATGAGCAGCATGGTCACCAGCAAGGCGCCACCAAAGGCCGCCAGCGACAGCCCCCAGCCGGGCAGATAGAGGCCGAGGGACTTGGCCACCGCCATCGCCACCATGGCAGCCAGTCCTGCTCCGCTCGAGACACCAAGCAGCCCGGGTTCGGCCACCGGGTTGTGCAGCATCACCTGCAATACGGCGCCGCCACAGGCAAGGGCTGCGCCAGCCAAGAGGGCCAGCAAGGCGCGCGGCAGGCGCAGCTCCAGCAGGATGCGCTGTTCGAGCTCGCCAAGAGGCCGCCAGGGCAGCAGCACAAACTCGCCCCAGACGAGGGAGAAGAGAAACAGCAGCAGGGTCAGCAGCGTCAGGCCACAGAGCCAGCGCCGCTGCCAGCGCTGTTGGCGGGCGATAAGGGAGAGGTACAAGGAGGATCCCCGAATAACAAGGCTTCCCCCCGGCCCAGTCGCAGCGTCGGGGGGGAAGCAGGAAAAGGGCATAATAACAGTGGCTTGCCACCCAAGGTCAAGGCTGGTAACGCTTTGCCATCACCCTTATCTCGCCGCTGGCCACCAGATTTTGCAGCGCCACCAGCAAGGGCTGACGCAGCGACTGGTGAGGTGAGTGCTTGCTCATCCCCAGATAGAGGGTCACCGGCGTGGCGGGGCGGTAGTCCGCCTTGCCTATCCGGCTGGCATTTCCCTGACTCAGGGCATAGTCCACCTGACAGTCGGTGCCAATCATCAGCGGCAGGTGACCGCGCTGCACCATGCGCAGCAGCTGATCTTCGGTGGGTACTCCGTGCTTGTCGAGGCGACTGTCAGAGTTGAAGGGCTCAAAGTAGGCGGAATTGAGCACATAGCCCACCTTCACCCCCTGCAGATCGCGGTATTGGTGGATCCGGGCCACATTGACCGGCTGACCATAAAACGCGGGCCAGCACTGGTAGTAGGCAGGCTGCAGATAGTCGATAAACTGCGCCCGCTCGGCGGTATAAGCGAGGCCAATCATCAGATCGACCTGACCGGTCTGCATCTGCTTGAGCGCCCTGCCCCACGGCATCCGCCGTACCTGCAACTCAATGCCGCTCGCCTCTTGCAACCGGCGCAGGATGTCCATGTCGAGCCCCTGCAACCGGCCATCCGCTTGCAGGATGCGAAATGGCGGCCACAGATCGGTGGCCACCGTCAGCGTCGGGGTCGCTCGCACCGGCATGGCAAATAACAGTAACAACACAATCCCGCATAACTTGCCCATCCCGTCGCATACCTCGCACGGCTTATCCTGTTGGTTAAAAATACCCTCCCGCACCACGTATGAAAACCGGTGGTTCAGGGATAAAATGCGCCGGATTTTCAAGGAGAACCCTATGAACCCGATTTTCGCTAGTATCGGTCTGCTGCTGTGCAGCAACGTCTTTATGACCTTCGCCTGGTACGCTCACCTCAAGAGCATGAACCACAAACCCTGGATCATTGCCGCCCTGGTGAGCTGGGGTATCGCCCTGTTCGAATACCTGCTGCAAGTGCCCGCCAACCGCATCGGCCATACGGTGATGAGCGTGGGCCAACTTAAAATCCTGCAAGAAGTGATCACACTCACCGTATTCGTCCCCTTCTCTATCTTCTATCTCAAAGAAGATCTGAAATGGGACTATCTCTGGGCAGGGCTCTGCATTCTCGGTGCGGTCTTTTTTGTCTTTCGCGAGAAACTGACCGGCGCCTGAGGCTGTACACTCAATATCATCCCGCTCATGGCATCTCATTGATCGACGAGGCAAAAAAATGGAATTGCGAGACATGTTACAGATCCTGGCCAAGCAGGATGGCTCAGACCTCTATCTGTCGACCGGCGCGCCCCCCTGCGCCAAATTTAACGGCGGCCTGCGCCCCCTCAACGAAACGCCGCTGGAACCGGGTGAAGTGGCGCGGATCGCCGCCGAGATCATGGATGGCGAGCAGAAGCAGCAGTTCGAGAAGGAGTTGGAGATGAACCTCGCCATCTCCCTGCCCCAGATCGGCCGCTTTCGGGTCAACATCTTCAAGCAGCGCAACGAAGTCTCTCTGGTGGCGCGCAACATCAAGACCGACATCCCCCGCTTTGAAGATCTCAAACTCCCGCCTGTGCTGCTCGACACCATCATGGAGAAACGTGGCCTGGTGCTGTTTGTCGGCGGTACCGGCTCGGGCAAGTCCACCTCGCTCGCGGCCCTCATCGACCATCGCAACCGCAACAGCGGCGGCCACATCATCACCATCGAGGATCCGGTGGAGTTCGTGCATCGCCATCGCAAGAGCATCATCAACCAGCGGGAAGTGGGCGTGGATACCCGCAGCTTCCATGCGGCCCTGAAAAACACCCTGCGTCAGGCGCCAGACGTCATTCTTATCGGCGAGATCCGTGATCGCGAGACCATGGAACATGCGCTGGCCTTCTCCGAAACCGGCCACCTTGCCATCTCCACCCTGCACGCCAACAACGCCAACCAGGCGCTGGATCGCATCATCAACTTCTTCCCCGAGGAGCGCCGCCCCCAGCTGCTCAACGATCTGGGCAACAACCTCAAGGCTTTTGTCTCCCAACGGCTGGTGAAAACCACCGATGGCGGCCGCCGGGCCGCAGTGGAGATCATGCTCGGCACCCACACCATCCGCGACATGATCAAGCGCGGCGAATTTGGCGGCCTCAAAGAGGTGATGGAAAAATCCAAGGCCCTCGGCATGGTTACCTTCGACAGTGCACTGTTCGATCTGGTGGTGGAAGGGGTGATTGAGGAAGAAGAGGCGGTGAAAAACGCCGACTCGGCCAACAACCTGCGCCTCAAGATCAAGCTGTGGAAGGAGAAGGGACAGATTGCCAGCAGCAGCGATGCCACCGGCTGGAGCCTCGAACCCACCAAGGACGAGAAGGGCGATTTTTTCTAACTAGCCCCTCGAGAACCCCGGGCCCGCCCGGGGTTCTCTTTATCCAGCACGATTGACCCAAATTATCCGCTCAGCTCACACAGGTCACTACCAGTCAGCACCAACGGCGAACGCGCTGGCAATACGCCACATACTCGTCGCCGAAACGGGCGCGAAGCAGCCGCTCCTCCGGCATGATCTGAAAACGGGTCAGCCAGGCAACCAGCACGATTGGCCCAACCCAGACCCAACTTCCACCGAGATAACAGCCCCAGGCGGCCAGCCAGCAGAGCAGACCCAGATACATGGGATTGCGGCTGACACGATAGACGCAGCAGGTCACCAGACGGCTGGTGTGCTGCGGCTTGGTGGGGCTGACCGTGGTCTGATGGTGACGAAACCGTTGCAGGGCACCAAAGCCCATGATGGCCCCCGCCACGACCAGCACAGCCATCAGCGTCATTGCCCAGATGCCGGGCTGGCTCTCCCCTCTTAGCCACCACATGGCCCCGGCACAGAGCAGGAAGATCAGCGGTGGTGGCAAACGTAACTCAAGATTGACCATTTTCTTCCCCTGACGAGTGTCGGCCGAACCCGTGTTGCGGTAGACTCCCAACCAGTCAGCGCCTGTTGAGAGTGACAAAGATCATAATAATAACAACAAGTTGTGGTTAAACCACCACCAATGTGGCCGACCCCGTCCAAACTATCCAACGCGAACAACAAAAGGAATCACCATGCACAAGAAAACGCTATTGGCCACCCTGATCCTCGGCCTTCTCGCGGGCCAAGCCGTTGCGGCACCCTACCTGCCCCTTGCGACGGATCATCGCAACGGTCAGGAGCAAGCCGCCAGCAACGCCTGGCTGGAAGTGGATCTGGGCGCCTTTGAACACAATATCCAGACCCTCAAGGATCGCCTCGGCGACAAGGGCCCGCAGATCTGCGCCATCATGAAGGCCGATGCTTATGGTCATGGCATCGACCTGCTGGTCCCCTCCGTGGTCAAGGCCAATATCCCCTGCATCGGCATCGCCAGCAACGAAGAGGCGCGCGTCGCCCGCGAGAAGGGCTTTACCGGCCGTCTGATGCGGGTACGTGCCGCCACTCCGGATGAAGTAGAGCAGGCCCTGCCCTACAAGATGGAGGAGCTGATCGGCAGCCTGGTCAGTGCCCAGGGTATCGCCGATATCGCCCAGCGCCACCACACCACCATTCCGGTGCATATTGCGCTCAACTCCGCCGGCATGAGCCGCAACGGCATCGACCTGCGTCTGGCCGATGCCAAGCAGGATGCGCTGGCCATGCTCAAGCTAAAGGGGATCACCCCGGTCGGCATCATGACCCACTTCCCGGTGGAGGAGAAAGAGGACGTCAAGATGGGACTGGCCCAGTTCAAACTGGACTCCCAGTGGCTGCTGGAAGCGGGCAAACTGGATCGCAGCAAGATCACCATCCACGCCGCCAACTCCTTCGCCACCCTGGCCGTGCCGGACGCCTACTTCGACATGGTGCGCCCGGGCGGCCTGCTCTACGGCGACTCCATCCCCTCCCACACCGAATACAAGCGGGTGATGGCATTCAAAACCCAGGTCGCCTCGGTCAACCACTATGCCGCGGGCAACACCGTCGGTTATGACCGCACCTTTACTCTCAAGCGTGACTCCTGGCTCGCCAACCTGCCGCTGGGCTACTCCGATGGCTATCGCCGTGCCCTCAGCAACAAAGCCTATGTGCTGATCCAGGGTCAGAAGGTACCGGTGGTCGGCAAGACCTCCATGAACACCATCATGGTGGATGTGACCGACCTGAAAGGGGTGAAACCCGGCGACGAGGTGGTGCTGTTTGGCCGTCAGGGTGACGCCGAAGTGAAACAGGCGGATCTGGAGGAGTACAACGGCGCCCTGCTGGCGGACATGTACACCATCTGGGGCTACACCAACCCCAAAAAGATCAAACGCTGATCACGCGATATGAAAAAGGGCTCCCGCGGGAGCCCTTGTTGTTTGGTATTAAATGATATTGCGTTTAAGCGGCCTTTTTACGAGTCACAAACAGACTCAGCCCCATGGATGCCAGCAGGATCAACGCGACTACGCCCAGTGCTATGCCGGTCGGGATCTTGAAGATATCCAGCAGCAGCATCTTGACCCCGATAAACATCAGGATCAGCGCCAGACCGTATTTGAGCAGGGCGAAGCGATCAGCCACACCCGCCAGCAGGAAGTACATGGCACGCAGACCCATGATGGCGAAGATGTTGGAGGTCAGCACGATGAAGGGATCCGTGGT
>NZ_JAAKNE010000109.1:0-14987 GCF_049170755.1 Aeromonas sp. 604176 | reverse complement strand
CCGTCAGCCTACACGATACTGTTTGTGCTGATCGCCCTGGTGGCCGCCCTGAGCTGGATAGTGCCGGCCGGCAAATATGAGATGACCATGAACGAAGCCCTCGGCAAAGAAGTGCCGGTGGCGGGTACCTACAAACTGGTGGAGGGGAATCCCCAGGGGATCGTCGACGTGCTGCTGGCACCTATCGATGGCCTCTACAACCACGACACCTATGAGGCAGGCGCCATCGACGTCTCCCTCTTTATCCTGATCATCGGTGGTTTTCTTGGCATTGTGACCAAGACAGGTGCCATCGATGCCGGTATTGAGCGTGTGACAGACCGCCTGCGCGGCCGGGAAGAGTGGATGATCCCGATCCTGATGGCGCTGTTCGCCGCAGGCGGCACCATCTACGGGATGGCCGAAGAGTCGCTGCCGTTCTACACCTTGCTGGTGCCGGTGATGATGGCCGCCCGTTTCGACCCTGTGGTGGCGGCGGCAACCGTATTGCTGGGGGCCGGTATCGGTACTCTGGGTTCCACCATCAACCCGTTTGCCACAGTTATTGCCGCCAACGCCGCCGGTATCTCCTTCACCGACGGTATCTGGCTGCGCGTTGCCATGCTGGTCGCCGGTTGGCTGCTCTGTGTTGCCTACGTCATGCGTTACGCCAAGATGGTGCGCAGCGATCCGAGCAAATCCCTGGTAGCTGACAAGTGGGAAGAGAACCGTGCCCACTTCCTTGGCAACAAGAGCGACCAGATGCTGGAGTTCACCCTGACCCGTAAAATCGTGCTGGGTATCTTCGTCGCCGCCTTTGCCGTGATGATCTACGGTGTGGCCGTGCTGGGCTGGTGGATGGCGCAGATCTCCGGTGTGTTCCTGGCTGCCGCCATCATCGTCGGTCTCATCTCCCGCATGAGCGAGGAGGAGCTGACCTCCAACTTTATCGACGGTGCTCGCGACCTGCTGGGTGTGGCGCTGATCATCGGTATCGCCCGCGGTATCGTGGTAGTGATGGATAACGGCATGATCACTCACACCATTTTGCACAGTGCAGAAGGGATCGTGACCGGCCTCTCCACCATCGTCTTTATCAACGTGATGTTCGTGCTGGAAGTGGTGCTCTCCTTCCTGGTGCCGTCCTCCTCCGGTCTGGCTGTACTGACCATGCCGATCATGGCGCCGCTGGCCGACTTCGCCAACGTGGGCCGCGATCTGGTGGTGACTGCTTACCAGTCTGCCTCCGGTCTGGTGAACCTGGTGACCCCGACCTCCGCCGTGGTCATGGGCGGCCTGGCTATTGCCAAGGTGCCTTATGTGCGCTGGTTGAAATGGGTGGCCCCGCTGCTCGGCCTGCTGACCGTGCTGATCGTAGTCTGCTTGAGCCTGGGTGCCGTGCTGGCATAAACACCGACAGACATATCCGCAAAACGGGAGCCGCTGGCTCCCGTTTTTTATGGCCGACCACGAGGCGGGCCCAGACAGCGCACGGATGGGATAAAAAGCCGATTGGCAGACAACAAAAAGGCGACCCGCGGATCGCCTCGATGTATTTAGGGGAAATGGCTTAGCGGGCCTGCGCCAGCGTGCGCACCACGGCGGCATGGGCCTGACGGGTGCGGCTGATATGGCGCGGCGCGACCAGCACCACGTCATTACCTGCGACGGCGCCCATGATCTCGGGATTGGCGTTGCGATCCAGCAGGCGAGCCACCACGGTGGCGGCCCCCGGAGTGGTGTGGATCAGCACCATCTGCTGGTTGTGCACCACTTCGCGCACCATGTCGTGGATAGAGCGGGTACTGCCGGCGGGTTCCAGCTGCTCATCGACCAGGGTGTAGACCTTCTTGCCGTTGGCATTCTGCGCCTTGGCGACGCCGAGGCGGCGCAGCAGGCGGGAGATGGTGGATTGGCTGATGTCGGCGAAACCGCGCTCCGACAGCTCGCGGCGGATCTCTTCCTGGGTGCTGTAGCAGTGCTGACCGATGATCTGGCGACAGGCATCCAGCTGGGCCAGATCGGGCTCTTGGGCAACGGGACGACTGAGGGTTTTGACCACGGCGAATTCCTTTGATGATGACCTGAGGTAAACGCGAGATATCTGCCATAGCAGTCAGTTATCAGGTAAAAATACTGATAATCCATCTATATGCAGGGAATGAGCGGGCATTACCATCTTGCGATGGCAAATTATAGCTGACTGGAAATTCGGTGATGTGACAGGGTTCAAAAATGGGCCCCGCGGGGCCCAATCAGATATCAGTAACGCTCGCTGACGATGTCCTGAGTGAAGGACTTCTCGCAATATTTGCACTTCATCCGCACCACGCCTTTCACTTCGCGCACCCGGAAGTAGCTGTCAACCGGCTCGTTGTGGGAGATGCAGTTGGAGTTGGGGCAGTGGAACACCCCGGCGATGAACTCCGGCAGCTCCAGCTGGTGCTTCTTCACCACATTGAAGTCTTCGATGATGTTGACGGTCGCTTTAGGGGCGAACAGCGCCAGCTGGTTGGCTTGCTGCTCGGTCAGGCGGGTGTTCTCAATCTTGATGAGATCCTTCTTGCCCAGCGCACCGGATTTCAGGTTGAAGCCGACGGTGATCCGCTCCTGGGTTTCGACCAGCTGGAACAGCTTGAGGATCTTGATGCCCTGGCCAGCGGGGATGTGATCGATGACGGAGCCGTGACGGATGGCTTCGACTTGCAGTTGGTTCTTGTCAGACATGATATTCCCCTAAGCTCAGACAGTTTCGTTCAGTACCAGTGCCAGCAGCGCCTGGCGTGCATAGACCCCGTTCTCCGCCTGCTGGAAGTAGCAAGCGTGGGGAGTCTTGTCGACCGCTACATCGATCTCGTCGACGCGGGGCAGGGGATGCAGGATCTTCATGGTGGGCTTGGCTCCTTCCAGGGTCGCCAGCTCCAGAATGAACTTGGCAGCCATGTGCTTGTATTCGGTCTCGTCGAAGCGCTCTTTCTGGACGCGAGTCATGTAGAGGATGTCCAGCTCCGGCATCACCTCTTCCATGGTCTGGTGGACGCTGAACTGGATACCCTTCTCTTCCAGCTCTTCGCAGATGTAGTCCGGCATCGCCAGTGCTTCCGGGGAGATGAAGAAGAAGCGGCAGTTGAACAGGCTGAGGGCCTGGGCCAGCGAGTGCACGGTGCGGCCATATTTCAGGTCACCGACGAAGGCGACGTTGAGGTTGTCCAGACGACCCTGGGTCTCATGGATGGTGAACAGGTCGAGCAGGGTCTGGCTCGGATGCTGGTTGGAGCCGTCGCCGCCGTTGATGACCGGCACGCGGGAGAATTCGGAGGCCAGACGGGCCGCGCCCTCTTTCGGGTGGCGCATCACCACCGCATCGGTGTAGGAGCCGATGATCTTGATGGAGTCAGCCAGCGTCTCACCCTTCTTGGCGCTGGTGTTGCCACCGTCGGCGAAGCCGATGATGTTGCCGCCAAGGCGCTGTACCGCGGTCTCGAACGAGAGGCGGGTGCGGGTGGAGGCTTCGAAGAAGCAGCTGGCAACCAGCTTGTCTTTCAACAGGCTGGTGTCAGGTTCAGCCTTCAACCGTTGTGCGGTTGAGACTACCAGTTCCATTTCTGACCGGGTCAGGTCCGAAATGGAGATGACATGTTTCTTATAGAGTGGATTGGTCATCGTCTGCATTCCCTTTGACATCATTGGAGGTTTTTCGGGCACAAAAAAAAGCCCCTGAAACAGGGGCTTTTTTTAAAAATAACTGGGGATCGTTGGGGTGGGAACCGGAAACAACGGGGCCGCTCTGGTGCGCACCACCCGTCTGCAAGGCTGTTTTCTGAATCAAAAACTGCATCGTTTCGTCCCGACCTTTTTTAAAACCGGACAGATTATAGGGCCGCTTTTTTAATTGTCAAAATTTTATTTCTGATACCAATTTCAGCATGAAAAACGTTTAAGTGGCGGGAATATGACGACAAATCCACACCTTATGCGTCTCTTGCAGCGATTCCCCATCGCGGGCCATGGCGCGCAAATAACCGAGTCTGTGGTGCCCTTCCAGCAGGCAGTAGGGGCGGGGCAGGGGATGGCCGTTCGGGTAGCTGGCTCCCTCCTCCGGTGCCAGTACGATGACAGGTTCCGGCCAGGTGCCGTCGTTCAGCATCTTCTCGCCGAGCCAGGAGCGACGGATATAGCGATTGCTGCGCAGCATCTCGCCCCAGCGCTCGATCACCTCCATATGGCGGGAGTCTATCTGCTCGATAATCTGCGCGGTGGGCCAGCTTTCGCATGCGAACTGGTGGCTGGCGAGATCGATAAAGCTCCAGTTGGACTCAAAACCGCGCCAATGACGGTAAATCCACTGGGAGAGCACATTTTCGGGGATGAAGGGCACCAGCGGTGCGACCCGTTCAAGATAGGCGGGCAGGGGCTCTGTTTTGCGTTCATCCCTGAAGTTGAGGGGCGCCAGTTGTTGGAGCAGTCGGTAATTGAGCATAAGTGGCCTCCCGGTACCTGATTTCACCCTACCCCCATTTATGCCCCATTCCTACCCCGCTGAGTCTGGAAATACAGCAAGTTACCCCTCGTTGCTGCACAAATCGGTGCGACTTGTTCGGGATTTGTGCAATCGCATTAAAAGTGTGAAAAAAGCCTTTACCTTTGAAACCCGCTTTGTATACTACGCCTCGTTTGTTGCAGGGGCGTAGTTCCAATTGGTAGAACAGCGGTCTCCAAAACCGATGGTTGCGGGTTCGAGTCCTGCCGCCCCTGCCATTTTCAGAAAGGCCAGCTCATTGAGCTGGCCTTTCGCATTTCCGGCGTTCGCCAATTTATCCCTCTCTCCTTTCTCTTCTCCTTCTTGCCGCTAGCTCTCGGTGACTGTGGCCACATTGATCTCTATGTCTGCCGCAAGAGCGTTCAATGTGCAGCAACCCGCTGTTTCAGGACGGTGACCAGCCGCTGGTGGCGGGCGGGGAGCGGCCACTCGGCGCGGTAGATCAGCCAGAGGGTGTCGATCACCTCAATACTGCTCTGGATCACCCGGATTTTCTCCTGTTGGGCAAAGGCGGTGACGGCGAAGCGGGGCAGCACGGTAAAGCCGAGGCCGCGGGCGACCGGCTCCAGGATCAGGCCGATCTGGTTGGTAAAGCCGCGCTGCGGGATCTCGTCAACGCGCTGGCCGGGGTAGCGTCGTCCCAACAGGCGTTGTGCCATGCTGCGGCCATCCGGGTGGTCGATAAAGCCGAGCTGACAGAGGTACTGCCAGCTCGGCTCCTTGCCATCGTTGGGCACCACCAGACAGAGGGGTTCGCGGGCGAAGGGCTCGGCGGCGATGCTGAGGTGTTCAGGCGGCTGATCCACCAGTCCCAGATCGCTGCGCCCCGCCAGTACCGCCTGCACTATGTCGGGGGTGGGGGCAAAGCGGTGCTGGATGGTGAGTCCGGGGTGCTCTTGTTGCTGGTCGAGCAGCAGGGGATAGAGCAGCAGACCAATGCTACCCGGGGTGGACAGGGTGATGGCGCCGCGGTGAGGATCGTCGTCAGAGAGACGGGCTCGCAGCTGTTCGGCGGCCTGCTCCTGCTGGCGGGCGAAGTCGAGCAGCACCAGCCCGCGCGGGGTGAGCTCCAGCAGACGAGGCTTGCGCAGCAGCAGGGGGCCAAATTCGGCCTCGAGGCGCGAGATATGCTGACTGACGGCGGCCTGAGTGAGATCCAGCCGATCGGCGGCACGGGTAAAACTGCCGGTTTCATGCACCACCACCAGGGTGTGGAGCCAGAGTGGATTAACCATAAATTTAATTTATGCCTTCCATTAGTTTGACCTTATTTTTCATTATGGCGCCTCTTCCTATCATGTCACCTGTTTCCCACACACAATTTCAAGGTGACTTATGACTTACCCGCGCAACTTCTCCCACATCGGCATCACGGTGACTGACCTCGACAAGGCAGTCGAGTTCTATACCAAGGTGATGGGCTGGTATCTCATCATGCCAGCGACCACCATCAGCAAGGATGACTCCGCCATCGGCGTGATGTGCAACGACGTGTTTGGCCCGGGCTGGGGCTCCTTCCGCATCGCTCACCTCTCCACCGGCGACAAGATCGGCATCGAGCTGTTCGAGTTCCCCAACAGCGAGCAGCGCGAAAACAACTTCGAATTCTGGAAGACCGGGGTGTTCCACTTCAGCGTGCAGGATCCGGATGTCGAGGGGCTGGCGGCGCGCATCGTCGCGGCGGGCGGCAAACAGCGGATGCCGGTGCGTGAGTACTACCCGGGCGAGAAGCCCTACCGCATGGTCTACATGGAAGATCCCTTCGGCAACATCATCGAGATCTACAGCCACAGCTATGAGCTGACCTACTCCGCCGGTGCATATCAGGGGTAAGTGACAGGCCGCCTTCGGGCGGCCTGCTGCTTTGTTGTGGCGATAGTCAGTAGCATGGAATAGCGATCTTGCTCACACGGATAGCGGCTTCTGTTGTTGATAGATGTAAAAGTATACAGATTCACTAAAGTCTGTTCAGAGAGTGGCCGATAGCCTCTATTACATCAGGGTCTTTCCCTGCTTCGTCACAACAACAAGGATCTGTCGTCATGACCCTCTCTTTGCGCGGCAAGCTGCTGGCAACCAGTCTCGGGGTGGTGCTGCTGATGGCATCACTGCTCGGCATCGTTGCCTTTCACACCCTCAAATCCCGCACCATGAGCGCCATCCAGAGCGAGGCGGTCAACTATGGTCACGCCTACTCGGTCGCCATCGGCGACTGGATGGCGGATCGCAAGAACACGGTACACGCGCTGGTGAACCTGATCGCCGACAACCCGCAGGCCGAGCTGGTGCCGCACCTGAAGCAGGCCTATACCTCGGGCGGCTTCGGCCTCACCTACTTTGGTTCGACTCAGGGGGTGATGACCCGCCAGGACCCTTCCCTCAACACCGGCAACTATGACCCGCGCGAGCGCCCCTGGTATCAGGATGCGGTGAAGGCGGGGCAGCTTATCGTCACCGCCCCCTATGTCAGCGTCACCATGCAGAAGCTGGTGGTCACCCTCTCCGAGCCGGTACGCCATCAGGGCGAGCTGGTTGGTGCCGTGGGGGCCAACCTGGCGCTCGACAAGCTGATCGACGAAGTACTGGCGATGAAGGTGCAGGGTGAAGGCTATGCCATGCTGCTCGACAGCAGCGGCCTCATCGTCGGCCATCCGCAGAAGGATTTGGCGCTCAAGCCCATCGCCGAGCTGGCGCCGGGGCTCTCTGCCGCCACCTTCCAGCAGTGGGGCCGCGAAAACAGCGAGCTGCACGCCGCCACCCTCGACGGGCGCGATGTGCTGCTGGCGGTACAGCCGGTGCCGGGCACCGACTGGCTGCTGGCCATGGTGATGTATCGTGACGTGCTGGAGGCACCGCTCGCCTCCCTTCTGTGGCAGCTGGTGGGCCTGACGCTGGTGCTGATGCTGGTGTTCAGCGCCCTGCTCACCGCCATGTTCAAGTATCTGTTTGCCGATCTGGGCCGGGTGGCCGGTGCGCTGCATGACATCGCCCATGGCGAGGGGGATCTCACCGTCCATATCGACACCCGCAGTCAGGATGAGGTGGGTCAGCTGGCGCGCAACTTCAACCAGTTCGTGGCCCGGCTGCACGGCATCGTCAGCCGGCTGCGGGATGTCACCGTCGAGCTGGCTGCCCAGTCCCGCGCTCAGGCGGCCGGCGCCCACTCCCGCAGCCAGCGGGTGCGTCAGCAGCAGGACGAGATCGTGATGGTAGCGACCGCGGTGACCGAGATGGCCTCCGCCACCCAGGAGATCGCCGGCAACGCCGAGTTTGCCGCTACCACCTCCGGCGAGGCGGTCAAGCTGGCTGTCGCCGGCCAATCGCAGGTCGGTCAGAGCCAGCGCAGCATCACCGGGCTGGCGGACGAGGTGGCTGATGCCAGCCAGATCATCAACGAGCTGGATGCCCATGCCCAGAAGATCAGCGGCATTCTGGCCACCATCAGCGGCATCGCCGAGCAGACCAACCTGCTGGCGCTCAACGCCGCCATCGAGGCGGCGCGGGCTGGTGAGCAGGGCCGTGGCTTCGCGGTGGTGGCGGACGAGGTGCGGGTGCTGTCGCGCCGCACCCACGACTCCACCGACGAGATCCAGCAGATGATCGAGACCCTGCAGCAGACCACCCGCCGCGCCGTGGGCGGCATGGAGACCAGTCGCCAGCTGGCGGGCACCAGCGTCGAGGATGCGGAGTCCGCCAACCAGAGTCTGGCGCGGATCAACGAGGCGATCGGCTCCATCAGCGACATGGCGACCCAGATCGCGGCGGCGGCCGAAGAGCAGACCTCGGTGACCAGCGAGATCAGCCGCAATACCGAGAATATCCGCCACGTCTCGCAGGAGCTGGCCGAGCAGGCCAATCAGGAGGCGGCGCAGGCGGCCGAGCTGAAGGCGCTGACCGAGCGGCTGGAGCAGGAGATCGGCCGTTTCCGGCTCTGATCCTCAGGCCATCCTCCATGAAAAAGGGCAGCCCGCGGGCTGCCCTTTGTTATTGTCGCTGACCGTCAGGCGGCGCTCTCCAGCTGCGCCAGATGGAAGGCGCGCCAGTTGCCGTCGGGCAGGTAGTGCTTGCCCTGTTGCCACCTGGGATCGTGCTGCACCACATAGCGGTAGTGGTAGGCCTGCTGCTGGCCGACATAACGCCCCTGCGCCGGGTCGAAGATCTCCACCTCGATGAGCTGGCGCAGATATTCGCTCTGGGGATCATCCTCGCCGTGGAAGTTCTCCATCTCGTCGAGGGCCGCGATGGCGGCAGGGAAGTCGTCCAGCACAAACAGCTCGCCATAGACCCAGTCATCCCCCTGCAGCAGGGCGGGGTAACCCTTGTGCTGCAGGTGATAGAGGGCGCCGCGCACCCGAGCGCGCCGGGGCGTCTGGCTCACGTGGTGAGCCAGATAGCGGCGGTAGTTGAACAGCCCGTCCATCAGGCTGCCGTAGACGAACAGCGGGCGTGGCTGGCAAAGGCTCATGAGATCTCGCCGCCCACGACCTTGATATCGCCATCCTGCTGCAGCACCACCGCCTCGATGGCCAGCGCCAGCGCGCGGGTAATCTCGCTCATGGCGAGGCAGGGCTGGTTCACCTTGTCCGCTACCTGCTCGGTGATGTAGGGAACGTGGATAAAGCCGCCGCGCACCGCCGGGAACTCTTTCTCGATCAGGTAGTGCAGCTGGTACATGATGTGGTTGCAGACGAAGGTGCCGGCAGTGTTGGAGACCGCCGCCGGAATACCGTTCTCCTTGATGCGCTGCACCATCCCCTTGAGGGGCAGACGGGAGAAGTAGGCCGGTGCGCCATCGGCCTGAATCACTTCGTCGATGGGCTGCTGCTGCTCGTTGTCGGGGATGCGGGCATCGTCGATGTTGATGGCGACCCGCTCCGGGGTAATGGCGAAGCGACCGCCCGCCTGTCCGACGTTGATCACCACGTCAGGCTGGTGCTGACGCATCAGCTCCGCCAGCAGGGTGGCTGACTTGCCGAATACGGTGGGGATCTGCGCCTTGATCACGGTGGCGTCCAGAATGGTCTCTGGCAGGCGCTTGACCGCCTCCCATGCCGGGTTGATGGGCTCGCCGCCGAAGGGGTCAAAACCGGTAATCAGTACTTTCATCATCTTCTCCCGAATGGTCAGAATGCCCAGAAATACATGAGTGCGATATGGATCAGCACCAGCGTCAGCGCCATCGGCACCTGCACCTTGATCACCTTGTTGAGATCCTTCATCTCCAGCAGAGCAGCGGGCAGGGCGTTGAAGTTGGCGGCCATGGGGGTCATCAGAGTGCCGCAGAAGCCGGCGGTCATCGCCAGCGCACCGGCCACCACCGGGTCACCGCCCTGGGCGATGACGAAGGGGATGCCGATGCCGGCGGTGATGACGGTGAAGGCAGCATAGGCGTTGCCCATGATCATGGTGAAGACCATCATGCCGAGGCAGTAGGCCACCACCCCGACGAAGGGGCTGCCGACCGGCACCACGGTGGAGATCCCGTGGGAGATGACATCGCCGACGCCGGACTTGTTGAAGATCACCCCGAGGGCGGCCAGCAGTTGCGGCAGAATGCCGGTGATGCCGACCTGCTGGATCATCCGGTCGGAGTCACCCACCACGGTAGCGGGGGTGGCACGGGTCAGCAGGACCGTGATGACGAAGGAGATGACCGCCGCCAGACCGATACCCACCTGCCCGCCAAGGGGGGTGAACTGGGCGATCACCACCGCCAGCACAGCCAGCAGGATGCAGGGGAGGAAGATCCGGTTGCCGATGCGGTTGGCGTGGCGCTGGGACTCCTCCTCGCTCGCCTGCTCCAATTTGCCGATCTTCACCTGCTTGAGCAGGGTGATGACCCCCATGGCGAGGATCAGCACGCCATTGATGACATTGGGGATATAGCTGCCGAAGGCAAACAGCACACCCAGGATGGTCCAGAACAGGGCGGTACCGATTTTGGCCGGGTGGCTGGGGTCACGCAGGACGCGCCAGGCGCTGCTGAACAGGATGACGCCGATCAGCACATAAAAGAATTCGAGCATGTTGGGGATGAGGGCCGCCATTATTGTTGCCCCTCCTTGTCGCTGCTCACGGTATATGTCTTGGCCATCTGGCGGTCGAACCACATATTGGAAATAGCCACCATCAGCAGGGCGATAATGGCGATCGGCATGGATGCCTTGGCAATATCGACGGCAGAGACACTATATCCAAGAGATTCAAATGTACCGACGATCAGCAATACCCCGGCGGAGGCGACGAAGGTATTCTGGGCAAAGAAGTTGCCGTAGTTTTCGGTGGCGGAAACCCGCGCCTTGATATATTCCTCGTCCTCTTCGCTTAATTTGCCGTGCACCTTGGTGGCGGCTGCCTGAGTCATGGGGTTGACCAGCGGACGAATAAATTGGGTGTGACCCTGAACCCGCACCGAGAAGAGACCGGCCAGTTCGCGGATAAACATATAGAGGGTCATGAACTTGCCCGGGGTGAGCTTCTTGATCCGCTCGATCAGGGTGACAGCCTGCTGTTTGAGGCCGTAGCGTTCACAGATGCCGATCATCGGCAGGGTCAGCAGAAACAGCGTCACCATGCGGTTGGAGACGAAGGCTTCCCCCAGCAGGGAGAGGCAATCGGTCATGGAGAGACCGGAGACCAGCGCCGTGGTGACGGCGGCCACCAGTACGACGGCCAGAGTGTCGAGTTTGAAATAAAATCCCAATAAAATAATAAGAATTCCGCTTAATTTAATAAATTCCAATTAATCACCTCGTTAAAGTGAATATTTATATGCATTTTGGGGTGGCCGAGCTGTTTATCATCTGGTTACTGCGATGGCAACAAAAAATCCCCAAAAGGGGATTCAATTGGTTTTATGTTGGGGGTTTTTGCCGGTTTATTGTTCGCTGGTAAATGGTGAGTCCTGCACCGTCCAGGCTTTTTTTTGCCCCCTAATCAGTCATTCAGATTATTTTGGGGAGCCTGGCGACAAAATTGGGCTGACAATATGATCGCTATTCTCTTCCGTTGGTGGGTGATGGGGATTGTTGCGCAATGTCTATCTGGCAACCGTCAGCGAATGGCTGGGTATGACTGTGGTTGTTCGGAGCTGGGGTGAGGAAAGTGAAAGGGAGAGGCGGAGAGAACCGGTGGCGACGGCATCGCCACCGGTGCTGTCTCAGGGGGTCTGCTTGACCCAAATCAGCTGGTCGGTGGCAAAGCCCAGCGACTTCGCTTTGGCGACCAGCGCATCTACCTTCGCCTTGGGCGGGTTGGGTGAGCGGGAGAGGATCCAGAGGTAGTCGTGGTTGTAGCTGGTCACCAGCGAGAGCTGGTAATCGGGAGCAAGCTCGATGACGTTGTAGCCGCCGTAGAAGGGGCCGAAGAAACTCACCTTGAGCCGCGCCTCGTCCGGGTTGCCGACGAAGTAGGCCTTGCCTTCGGCTTCGCGCCAGCTGCCATCGCGCTGCTTGCCGCGGTTGAGCACCTTGACGCCGCCATCGTCCCGCAGGCTGTAGGTGGCGCTCACCTGCTCCAGCCCCCGTTCGAAGCTGTGGTCGAGGCGGGCGATTTCGTACCAGGTGCCAAGATAACGGTCGAGCTGGAAGCCGGTAACGGGGCGAATGCCGTCGGCAATCCCGGTACAGGCCGTCAGCAGCAAAGCGGTGAACAGGCAAAGCAGTGAACGCATAAGTAATCCCTCTCTTGTTATCCCTCAATGATGCGCAGCTGGCCATCCCGGAAGCGGGAGGCCTGATCCGTCGGCGTGCTGCCGAAGAAGCGCTTGTACTCCCGACTGAACTGGGAGTTGCTCTCGTAACCGACTCTGGCCGCCGCGGTGCCCGCCTTGATGCCGTCGTGCAACATCATCATCCGCGCCTTGTGGAGGCGAAACGACTTGATGTACTGCAGCGGCGAGGTAGCGGTGACCGCCTTGAAGTGGTGGTGAAAGGCGGAGACGCTCATGTTCACCTCCCGCGCCAGCTCCTCCATGGTGAGGTTGTCGGCATAACGGGACTCTATCATACGCAGCACCCGGGCGATCTGGCCCACATGGTTGTGGCGATTGGCGAGCGCCTGCAGCGCCGGGCCGCCCCCCTCGGTGAGGGCGTGGAACAGCATCTCCCGCACCGTCTGCGGCCCCAGCACCCTGGCGTGCAGCGGGTTGTCCATCAGCTCGATCAGTCGCTCGGCGGCGCAGAACATGGTTTCCGACAGGGGGACCGAGTGGACGCCGCTCTTTTGCGGCGCGGGGGCGGGCAGGGCATCGCCCAGCTCCAGCAGCAGCTCTTGCAGGGTTACCAGATCGATCTCGATGGTAAAACCGATAAGCGGCTGCTCGGGGGAGGCGAAGCACTCGCACTCGCAGGGGAGCGGCAGGGTCATCAGCAGATAGTGGTTGGGGTCGTAGCGAAACACCTGATCCGCCAGATAACCCACCTTGTGTCCCTGCAGGATAACGATCATCCGCGGTTGGTAGAGCACCGGGGTGCGGCCATGGTGCTCGGTGGTATAGATGAGGTTGACCTGTTTCACCGGTGATGGGGTGATGCCGGGGGCGGTGACGTGGCGGGTTAATCTGGTTGCGAGGTCGCTGTAACGGTTTTGCATGGGCGCACTTTGATTCGACAGTTCCGTTTTTCGCTGCTTTGTAGAAATAGGCAAAAATCAAGCAGGATGTTGTCTTGATGGTAGGGTGGTTCTGGAGAAAAATGCAATCACGATTTCGCGGCCAGGCCGCCCTGACTATCAGAAGAAGGCAATGTCGATGAACAACTTTACTCTCCATACCCCGACCAAAATCCTGTTCGGCCAAGGGCAGATCGCCCAGTTGCGCGAGCAGCTCCCGAGCGATGCCCGCGTCATGATCACCTACGGTGGCGGCAGCGTGGTACGCAGCGGCTTGCTGGAGCAGATCCGTAACGAGCTGGCTGGCATGACCCTGTTTGAATTTGGCGGCATCGAACCGAACCCGGCCTACGAGACCCTGATGGGGGCTGTGGAGCTGGCCCGTGCCGAGCGTGTCGACTTCCTGCTCGCCGTTGGTGGTGGTTCCGTGCTCGATGGCACCAAGTTTATCGCCGCTGCCGCGCACTACGATCTGGCCAAGGATCCCTGGCACATTCTCGAGACCGTCGGCAGCGAAGTGCGCTCCGCCATCCCGCTTGGTTCCGTGCTGACCCTGCCGGCGACCGGTTCCGAAATGAACATGGGTGCCGTCATCACCCGTCGCAGCAGTGGCGACAAGGTGCACTTCTTCTCGCCGTTCGTGATGCCGCGCTTCGCCGTGCTGGATCCGGTGCTCACCTACACCCTGCCCGAGCGTCAGGTGGCGAACGGGGTGGTGGATGCTTTCGTCCACATCGTGGAGCAGTACCTCACCTATCCGGTCAATGCCAAGGTGCAGGATCGCTTCGCTGAAGGCTTGCTGCTGACCCTGATCGAAGAGGGCCCCAAGGCGCTGGCCGAGCCGCACAACTACGAGGTGCGCGCCAACATCATGTGGAGCGCCACCATGGCATTGAACGGTCTGATTGGTGCCGGTGTACCACAGGACTGGGCCACCCACATGCTGGGCCACGAGCTGACTGCCCTGCACGGCCTCGACCACGCCCAGACTCTGGCAGTGGTGCTGCCCGCCCTGCTGCAGGCCAAGCGCAAACAGAAGCATGCCAAGCTGCTGCAATATGCAGAGCGGGTGTGGGGCTTGAACAGCGGCAGCGAAGCGGAGCGCATCGACGATGCCATCGCCGCGACCCGCGACTTCTTCGAGCGGATGGGGGTCAAGACCCGACTGCGCGACTACGGTCTGAAAGATCTGGGTATCGACACCCTGATCGGCAAGCTGGGTGAGCACGGTATGACTGCCATCGGCGAGCACCGCGATATCGATCTGGTGCAGAGCCAGCATATTTATGAAGCGGCCTGGTAAGGGCCGCCAATCGGTGCCAAACGGGCGAAACGATTGAATTGCCGGGGCCCTCTCCCGCCATTTGGCGGCTGAGCGGCCCCGCTTTTGTTGGGAAAATGTTACTTTTCGGCGTTTCGCTGCGAGAAGTGAGACGAAAGCGGATTTCGTAAGAACAAAAAACGCTAAGATAGAGGGCCGGTAAAACATTTTTTTTGACTGGTTGGATCACTTTTTTCAGCCGTTTTTACTGGTATAAGCCTCTAATTTGGTTTGTTTTTTTTAATCGTAGCCAGGGATGGGCTGAATTCTGTACGAGTGCCGTCGGGACTGCGGTTGTAATAAAACTCCAAAATTTGATACTAATCACCTTCGCGCCTGAAAAGCGGGGGCCTGACCATGACAGGAGGTTGAGGTAAAGCCTACTGATTTTCATAACAAAGAGCCCTGGACCTGCACTTTGGTCATGTCTTGTTTCGTCAGAAGTGAGACACTGGGCAGCGATTGTTTATTAACCATCAGGGAATAGTCATGCAGATTGGAATACCGAGAGAGAGTCTCGCCGGTGAGACCCGGGTC
>NZ_JAAKNE010000108.1:0-15017 GCF_049170755.1 Aeromonas sp. 604176 | reverse complement strand
GCTGGTGGTCAAACCCGGCAGCTTCAACGGCAAGGATCTGCTGCTGGGCTGGATCCAGCACCTCTGCCTCTCATTGAGCGGCGCCCCCGGCGACACCCTGCTATTCGACGCCAAACAGAGTCTGCGGCTGCCCAAGCTCTCGGCCGACGAGGCACGGCCCAAGCTGGCGGCGCTGGTGGCGTGCTGGGCGCAGGGGATGAAGCGGCCGCTGCCCTTCTTCCCCAACACTGCCTGGGATTGGCTCAAGGCGATCGAGAAGGATCCCGACAAGCCGGAGGCGGCCGACAAGGCGGCCCTCACCCGTTTCAACGGCGGCTGGATGATCAATGGGGAGGGGCAAGACGTTTACGTCGCCCGCTGCTTCCCCGAACTCGATGACGAGGTGCTGGGGCAGTTGCAGGCGCTGGCCCGCGAACACCTGACCCCGCTGCTCAAGACCCTGGAGGAGCTGAAATAATGGCTAACCCGCTCAATACATTGCGTTTTCCCCTCCATGGTGAACGACTGATCGAAGCCTCCGCCGGTACCGGCAAGACCTACACCATCGCCGGTCTCTACCTGCGCCTGCTGCTGGGCCACGGCCCGCTCATCGAAGAGGGCGCCGATGTGGGTCAGCCGAGCGCCCACGAGCGGCCGCTCTCGGTGACTGAAATTCTGGTGGTGACCTTTACCGAAGCGGCCACCGCCGAGCTGCGGGGGCGGATCCGTGGTCGCATTCACGAGGCGCGCCTCGCCTTTATGCGCGGTCACAGCAGTGACACCCTGCTGGCCCAACTGCTGGACGAGGTGGCGGATCATGAGTTGGCGGCCCGTCGCCTGCTGGCCGCCGAGCGGCAGATGGACGAGGCGGCGGTCTTTACCATCCACGGCTTTTGCCAGCGGATGCTCAAGCAGAACGCCTTCGAGTCTGGCGCCCTCTTTGAAACCGAATTTCTCACCGACGACAGCCAGCTCAGGCTGCAGGCGGTGAGCGACTACTGGCGATCCGAGTTTTATCCGGTGGATAAGACCCTCGCCAGCGCGGTGCGTGCGCTCTGGCCGAGCCCCGCCGCCCTGCTGCGGGAGATGGGCAGCTGGCTCGACAACAGCGAGCTGGAGATCTACCCCGCGCTGGGGGATGAGACCCTCGCCGCCCGCCATCAGGCGGCTATGGCCCGCATTGAGGCGGTGAAGAGCGAGTGGCTAGCGCAGACGGACGAGATCCGCCGCCAGATGGATGGGCAAGTAAGCCGCTACACCGGCAAGAACTACGAAGGGTGGCTTGCCAAGATAAGCGACTGGGCACAGGACGAAAGTAGTGGCTACGCCATTCCGAAGGAGCTGGAGCGCTTCGGCCAGACGGTGCTGGAGGAGAACCTCAAGAAGGGGGGCGCCGTGCCGACCCTGCCGCTGTTCAGCCAGATAGACGAGCTTCTGGCGAGCCGCCCCGGTATTCGGGATCTCATCCTGCAACGGGCGGCCAAGGTGGTACGCAGCCGGATGCAGGCGAGCAAGCGGCAGGCCCATCAGCTCTCGTTCGATGACCTGCTGAAAGACCTCGACGGGGCGCTTGGCTCCAGTCTGGGCGAGCGGCTCTGCGAGCGCATTCGCGCCACCTATCGGGTGGCGATGATCGATGAATTTCAGGATACCGATCCCCAGCAGTACCGCATCTTCCATCGGCTTTACGGCGGCCACACAGACACGGCGCTCTTGATGATCGGTGACCCCAAGCAGGCCATCTACGGCTTTCGCGGCGCCGATATCTTTACCTACATTCAGGCGCGGCGAAATGTGAGCGCCCACTATACCCTCGGGCGCAACTGGCGCTCCAGCATTGCGCTGGTGGGGGCGGTCAACGGCCTGTTCGAGCGGGCCAAGGATCCCTTTATCTACGAGGCGGATATCCCCTTCCTGCCGGTGGAGGCGCAGGGCAAGAGCAAGGCGCTGCTGCTCGATGGCGCCACTGCACCTGTGCTCCACTGCTGGCAGCTGACCGGCCAGCCCACCTTCAATCGGGGGGATTACCAGAGCAAGATGGCCCGCGCCACCGCCGCCGAGATCCACCGCCTGCTGACCCTGGCCCGCGAGGGCAAGGCGAAGATAGGCGATCAGGCGGTGAAGGCCGGGGATATCGCCGTGCTGGTGCGCACCGGCGCCGAGGGCAAGCTGGTGCAGCAGGAGCTGGCGCGGCTCGCCATCGCCTCCGTCTATCTGTCGAACCGCGAGAGCGTGCTGGAACAGACGGAGGCGCGGGAGATCCTGCTGATTCTGCACGCCTGCCAGAACCCGAGCGAAGAGCGCAGCCTGCGGGCGGCGCTGGCGACCGGCCTGTTTGATCTCGACGCCAAGGCGCTCGATGGACTGGCCAGCGACGAGCGGGCGTGGGAGAGCGCGGTGCAGGAGTTTATGGAGTACCGCAAGATCTGGCACCGCCGTGGCGTGCTGGCCATGCTGCGGGCCCTGCTGCACCGGCGCAATCTCGCCTCTTCGCTTTTGGCGAGCCCCTATGGCGAGCGGCGGCTGACCAACTTCCTCCATCTCGGCGAGCTGCTGCAACAGGTGAGCAGCGAGCTGGACGGGGAGTACGCCCTGCTGCGCTGGCTGGGGGAGGCGGTGAGTCGCCCCAACGGGCAGGATGCTGAGCAGGTACTGCGCCTCGAATCCGAGCGCAAGCTGGTGCAGATCGTCACCATCCACAAATCCAAGGGGCTGGAGTACCCGCTGGTGTTCCTGCCCTTTATCTGCAGCCACAGAACCGCCGAGACCCCGCTCTATCACGAGGCGGATGAGGCGGGCAATCGCACCATTCTCGATCTGACCGGCGCCGACTCGTCGCTCGCCGAAGCGGACAGGGAGCGCCTTGCTGAAGATTTGCGGCTGCTCTATGTGGCGCTGACCCGGGGCGTCTACGCCACCTGGCTGGGGCTGGCACCGGTGCGGGCGGGGGCGGGCAAGTCGGAGAAGACCGACCTGCACCACACCGCCATCGGCTACCTGCTGCAAAAGGGCGAAGAGGGGGATGCGCAGACGCTGGCGACCGCTCTGACCGAGCTGTCGCAGGCGCTGCCCGGAGTGGCCGTCGGTGAGCCCTCGCTCACCCGTCCAGCCCCGCTGCCGCCAGAAGAGGAGCTGCTGGGCGAGCCGCAGGTGCGCCACTTTAGCGGCTCCCTTGAGCGGGACTGGTGGATCAGCTCCTACTCCGGGCTGGCGGCGCAGGGCCATGGTCACAGCAAAGGTGTCTTGGCCAACCCCGGCTTCGATGACGAGGTGGTGACCGAGGCGGCCGCGCTGGCTTCCGAGCAACCGGAGGAGGCGCCCCAGCCCTCCATCTTCACCTTCCCGAAAGGGGCGCGTCCCGGCACCCTGTTGCACAGCCTGTTCGAGACCATCGACTTTCAAAGCGCCGCGGGAGAACCGTTGGCAGAGCATATCGCCACCTTGCTGGCGCAGGACGGCTTCGACGAAAGCTGGGCCCAAGTGCTGCAACAGCAGGTGGAGGCTGTGCTGGATACTCCGCTCGATACCGGCTTTGGCGAGCCGGTGCGGCTACGGGAGCTGGCGCCCGAGCGCAAACAGGTGGAGCTGGAGTTCTTCCTGCCCATGGGGCGGGTGACGGCCCCGGCGCTGACCGCCCTCTGCCAGCAGCATGACCCTCTGTCGCGGGGCAACAAACCGCTCAGCTTTGCCACCGTGCAGGGGATGCTCAAGGGCTTTATCGACTTGGTGTTCGAGTGGCAGGGGCGCTGGTATCTGCTCGACTACAAATCAAACCACCTCGGCATGAGCCCGGCCGATTACAACCGTCCGGCGCTGGAGCGGGCGATGGCCGAGCACCGCTACGACCTGCAATACCAGCTCTACTCGCTGGCGCTGCACCGGCTGCTCACCCTGCGCTTGCCGGGCTACGACTTCGAGCAGCACTTTGGCGGGGTCTTCTATCTGTTCCTGCGCGGCATGCCGCAGGGGGGCATTTTCCATACCCGCCCGAGCCGTGAACTGGTGCTGGGGCTGGATAAGTTGTTTCGCGAAGGCAGTGAGTTGCCAGCAGCGGGATCCCAAGCATTGAACGAGGTAGAGGCATGAGCGGCACCATGATCAGCACCGCAACCAATGCAATGATGGTTGAACGGTTGAAAACACTGGCGCTGGCTGGTCGCATCCGCCAGCTGGATCTGCAATTTGCCCGGCTGGTGGCCGACCTTGGCGGCAGCCCCGAGCTGGTGCTGGGGGCTGCGCTCGCCTGCTTCGAGCTGGGGCGCGGCCATGTCTGCCTGCCGCTGGAGATGCTCGCTACCGGATCACTGCGGCCGTTCGGGCTGGATCCCCAGCAGAGCCGGGATCTGCTGGGGGATCTGGCGGATCCTGCCCGCTGGCCCGCCCTGTTTGCAGAGAGTCCCTTGGTTGGAACCGAGCAGGATGACGGGCTAACCCCGCGCTGGCCGCTGCGGCTGTGGCACGGGCGGCTCTATCTCACCCGCTACCACGATTTTGAACTGGGGGTGGCCCGTCATCTGCGCGCCCTGAGTGAGCGCGCCGAATGGCCGGAGATAGCCCCGGCTCTGTCGCGGCTGTTTGCCCGCGACTATGGGTTGGTGTTCGCGGCGCTGCTCAAAGCCCGCCTCGCCCCCGACTTCTCGGCCCGCCACTTTATCGAAAAGTATCTCGATCTGGTGTGCCCGAACGAGGTGGACTGGCCCGCCATCGAGGGGCTGCTGGCCAGCGCCCAGGCGGCGAGCGATTTGAGCAAGCTGGATACGCTGGTGCCCGAGGCGCTCTGCTGCAACGGCCAGAAGCTGGCGGCGGCCACCGCGGCGGCGCGCCCCTTTGCGGTGATCTCGGGTGGCCCTGGCACCGGCAAGACCACCACGGTCGCCAAACTGCTCGCCATTCTGGTGGAGACCGGCCTGCAAGCGGGCAAGGCCCCGGCAATCCGGCTGGTGGCCCCCACCGGCAAGGCGGCGGCGCGCCTCACCGAGAGTATCGGCTCTGCCCTGCAGGCCCTCGATCTGCCCCCCGAGTGGGTGGAGGCGATCCCTACCGAAGCGGGCACCTTGCACCGGCTGCTCGGGGTCATTCCGGGGCGCAGCCAGTTCCGCCACCACGCGGGCAACCCGCTGCACCTCGACTTGCTGGTGGTGGATGAGGCCTCCATGGTCGACCTGCCGATGATGGCGCGCCTGCTCGATGCGCTGCCCAGCCACGCCCGCCTGATCCTGCTCGGCGACAAGGATCAGCTCGCCTCGGTGGAGGCGGGGGCCGTGCTCGGCGATATCTGCAGCTTTATCGAACAGGGCATCAGCCCGGCGCAGGCGGACTGGCTCTCCCGCCAGACCGGCTACCGCTTGCAGGGCTCGCCCGCGGGGGCACCGGTGCGCGACAGCCTCTGTTTGCTGGCCAAGAGCTGGCGCTTTGATCAGCATTCGGGCATCGGCCAGCTGGCGCGCGCCTGCAATAGCGGCGATGCAACGGCGGTGGAAGCAGTCTGGGGTATGGGCTTTGCCGATATCAGCCTGCACCCCTGGGCCGGGGAGGCCTACGATGCCCTGATTGCCCAGGGGGTAGACGGTTACGGCAGCTATCTGCAGGCGGCTCGCGCCGGGGAAGCGCCCGCCGCCGTGTTCAAGGCATTCAACAGCTTCCAGATCCTCTGCGCCCTGCGCGATGGCCCGTTCGGGGTGCTGGGTCTTAACGAGCGGCTCGAACTGGCCCTGTCACGGGCTGGCCTGATTGCCCGCGATGGCGACTGGTATGCCGGCCGCCCTGTGATGGTGGTGCGCAACGATCACGGGGTCGGCCTCTACAACGGCGATATGGGGCTCTGCCTGCCCGATGAAACTGGCCGGTTAAAGGTATGGTTTGAACAGCCGGACGGCACCCTGCGGGCCCTGTTGCCCAGCCGCTTGCCGCCCCACGAGACGGTCTACGCCATGACCATCCACAAATCCCAGGGCTCGGAATTTACCCATACCGTGCTGGTGCTGCCCGACAGCCCCAGCCCGCTGTTGACCCGCGAGCTGGTCTATACCGGCATCACCCGCGCCAAGGCCCGCCTCGATCTCTACGGCGATCGCGCCCTGCTGGCCCAGGCGGTACGGAAAAAGACCGAGCGTTATTCCGGATTGGCACAGAGGTTGGGGGAGTGATTGATTGGATGGCGGTAAAGGGATTTGCCGCCGTTTTAATGTCATTCACTAATTGAAAATTCAGAGGGAGGATTTATTTTCTCAAAAACCCACTCCGAAAAAACTTTTTCAACATCCCATCTATTATAATTTTCGTCAGGGTAACGTTTTCTCATCAAATCTGACTTACAGGAATTAAACTCATGATATTTTTCCATGAATTTCTTGGACAGTTCATTTAGTTCACTGTCACTGTTAATTATAAAAAACGGCAATTTTATTATGGGTGGTTTCAGTTGAGTTGTGATTGGTGTAGACAGTGTTTGATATGTATCACAATGCACTTCACTTTTTCTTATGTGTTGAAATAAACTATATTCAATAGTTCCTTTTTTATAATAGTAAATCTCACAGTAAAATTCTGCATTTGACCCATCTTGAGCTTCTGGATAGGTAATAAACTCAATGTTTGGGAATGGTATAGTCAAACCCTCGTTGTAGTAATTAACAACAGGCAAGGTCTTAATAATTCTGTTCTTATATTTTAAGTGGTAGTCAAACTGTCTTGTATTCTCAAAATATAAGTTTTGCCACCAGTAATTACCCCCCTCATGTTCTACATTTCCAATCTCAATAGTGAAATCAGGATCATTAGAATAGAAGGCTTGGCTAATACCGTCATAGTCCCAACATTTGGCATCTTCTAAAAGAATGGAGAATCTATCAGGGGCTTTTAGATTGAGGCCGAATCTTTCACGCCACATCGTTCTGACATCAATTGGATTGGCACATGAATCTAATGGTGTATTAGCATCATTTGTCCGTGAATAAACAACACCAGCTCGTATGGATTTACCTTGATAACTGTATTCTTTTGTCAGGTAATATGGTTTTAAAGGCTCATTAAATATTGTTAGGATTGCTAACTTGGCTTCATTAAATTGTAAAAATTCAAGCTGAATGTTTGGGATGTTATCTTCACTAAAACTTAGTCTTCTAAGCGCAGTGATAATATCTGCTTGAGTATATTTTTTATCACTGTCATTTAATCCAACTACTTCTAATGAATCAGATATTCCGAAAGCTATATATCTATTCCCATTGTGAATTACATTAGCCATACATAGAATATCATGGACCATTGCAGCCATATTGTTGTGAAATTTTTGTTTGAAGTCCCACCAGAGACCTTCTTTACCTTTTGAGAGTAAGTCATTAATGATGCTGTTCATTAAATAAAACCATGAAGTAATGTAAATTGTATTTTGTAATTGTCGTCAGTTTACCTTCAAATATGGTCGCAATGGAACTATTTACATGCTTATAAGCTGAACTCGCATGTTGGGCTTCGCAGGCTCAGCACCAAACTACCGATCGTGTAGGTTGTGGCGAGCGTAGCGAAGCCCAACGTTTACCGCGAAATCTCTTTTTCCTTTCCCTTATCCCCAGCCCTTCTCCTCCTTTTTTAATAAATGGGAGAAGGGAGCAATGCCGTTACCGCTGTCCGATTACGCTTCGCTAATCGAACTTACGAGAGGGCCAGAGTGCGGGGAGCATTCAGGTATTAGATGGTCAGCTCCAGCCGGTTGCCTTCCGGGTCGAGGAAGGTGCTCTCGTAATAGCCGTCGCCGGTCCAGCGGGGGCCGTCCAGGTGTTTCACCTCGGCGCCCTTGAGCAGCTTGAGGCGGGCGGTCATCTTGTCCACTTCCTCCACGCTGCCGAGGGAGAAGGCGAGGTGGGCCAGCCCCTGCAACGGGTGTGGCAGAGTGAGATCTGCCGGAAACAGTATGGGGGTGTGCATCAGCTCCAGGCTGGCGCCCCCTTCGAAACGCACGAAGTAAGAGCTGAACTGTTTGCTCGGGTTGTGATAGCGCTCATTGGCCTGCCCGCCAAACAGGTTGCAGTAGAATGCCTTGAGTGCCTCCAGATCCTGCGCCCAGATGGCGACGTGATGGATATGCATGGCTGGTCTCCTGTGACTCGATGCCCTTAATGCTATGCTGGGGCCTGTCCCTTCGACATGGCTGAGCCCGTCCTGATGATGTCTGAAACTGCCAACACCGAGATTATCGATGTCTCCCCCGACTGCCGCGAGCAGATCTGTTGCGACAGTCTGCTGCCGGCCCTCGCACAGGAGCAGGTGTGGCTGGCGGGCTATTCCCGTCTCAAGACCCGCTACCGCATCGCGCGCCGCTTTGCCGATATGCACTGTTTTCTGCTGACCCTGGGCGGTGAGGGGGAGGTGCAGGTGGGCGATCGCCGCGAGCGGTTGCAGGCCGGGGAGTGGGCGCTGATCCCAGCCGGGGAGCCACTCTGCTATCAGTTGAGTGAGCCGTTGAACCAGCAGGTGAATAAGGGGAGTGAGTGGGAGCTGGTGTGGCTGCTGCTGCACAAGGATTCCCCCTGGGATGCCTTCGCCAGCCACCCCCGGCTCGGTTGTACCTCCCAGCAGGCTACCGTGCTGCGCACGCTCGAGAACCTGTATGCGGAGCAGGAGCGCCATCAGGACCCGCTGCTCAGCGCCCTGCTGGTTGAGCAGCTCGGCTTTTACCTGCGCCGTCTGTTGCAAAAGGGGGAGGGGCAGCGGCGTGGCGAGCGGCTGGCGCTGCGCCTCGAATTGCTGCTCAAAGAGGCGCTGACCGAGCCGTGGGACATAGCGCGCATGGCTGGCGCCCTGCATCTCTCCGAGCGCCAGCTCTACCGGCTCTGCCAGCAGCACTTCGCGCTGGCGCCCATGGCGCTGCTGCAACGGCTGCGGCTGCAGCGGGCGGCGCTCTTGCTGGCCAGCCGGGCCGACCCGACCCGGTGAAGCTGCTGGCCGAGCAGTGCGGCTTCAAGAACGAGTACCACTTCTCCACCGCCTTCAAACGCCAGCATGGCCTGGCGCCCAGCCACTATCGCAACCTGCATCATCCTGCCTTTAAAACCGGACAAGGGTGAAATATTGAGCCACACTGGTTGCTAATGTTATTCAGACGAACCCGATGGCGGCCGATAACCGGAACAAGTAGTGGCGGTTTTCATCGATCAACGGATAGCGGACTGTGCAGCCGTCTGCCGCTATCATTTCTCAACATCAGGCTGGAATGCCCCGCGCCCCAGCGGGGCGGCAATACAAGGATGGTCTCCCATGCTGCAGGACAGCGACACGATCAGGATCTCGGATGTCAGCGAAGCCGTGGTACATGGCATTCTCGAGGTGATCAGCGATGGCATCTGGGACTGGAATGCCAACACCGGTTTCGTCTATCGCAACCCGGGCTGGTACCGGATGCTGGGCTACGAGCCCCATACTCTAGGCAACAATGTCTTCACCTGGGAGAGTGTGATCCACCCCGACGACATGGATCGGGTGATGGCGAGCTTCGATGCCTATCTGAGCGGCGCAGCCCCCGACTACCGGGTCGAGTATCGCTGCCGCAGTCGCGGCGGAGACTATATCTGGATCGAGGATTGCGGCCGCATCATAGAGCGCAATCCCGATGGGTCTGTGGCGCGGATGATCGGCGCCCATCGCAATATCCACGCCAGCAAGTTGCTGCTGGAGCAGCTGGAGCTGCGCAATCAGTCGCTGGAGCAGTTGGTGGCGGAGCGCACCGCCGAGCTGGTGCGAGTCAACGAGGCACTGCAACAGAGGGTGGAGGAGAATCGTCAGCTGGCGGAGACTGATGCCCTGACCGGTGCCGCCAGCCGCTATCGGCTGGAGCGGGCGTTGCAGCTGGAGTGCGAACGGGCGCGCCGCTTTCACTTGCCTTTTACCGTGATTGCCATGGATGTGGACAACTTCAAGCAGATCAATGACAGCTATGGCCACAATATCGGGGATCAGACCCTGATCAACATAGTGGCGCTGGTGCGCGACCATATCCGCGAGATTGATCTGCTGGCTCGTTGGGGTGGCGACGAGTTTATGGTGCTGCTGCCCAATACCGGCCGTGAAGATGCGTTGGTGGTGGCGAACAAGTTTCAGGCGTTGATGGTGACGAACCCCATCTGTCCCCGCGGCGCGACCACCATGAGCTTCGGAGTGGCGGAGTATCAGCAGGGTGAGCAGAAGGAGAGTCTGATGGTGCGTGCCGATCGGGCGCTCTATCAGGCCAAGCAGCAGGGCAAGAATCAGATCTGCTGATGGCACATCAGCCAATAGAAGGGCCGCAGGCGTGAAACCTGTGGCCCTTTTGCATTGTTACTGACGCGGCGCGACTTAGAAGTGGTAGCGCAGACCCAGCTTGAGGGTATCCAGAGAGTAGTGCTCATCACCCAGGCTCAGGGCGTCGAACTGGCGCTCGTAACCGATACCGGCAGAGAAGTGGTCGTTGAAGGCGTAGTCCAGACCTACTTCCAGATTGGGGTGTACCTTGCTCTTGGTTGCGCTCTTGCTTACCTGATCGCTGAAACCGAGGAAGGTGGCGTTGCCGACAACTTCCAATTCGGTGCGGGTGTAGGCGATACCCGGTTTGGCATAGGCGCTGAAGCCCCAGGCCAGCGGCTGGCTCAGCTTGGCGGCCAGGCTGATGCTGCGGGTTTCGATGGTGGTGTCGGCAAAACCGGTTGCCCCCTGAGAGGTCACCCAGATCAGCTGCTCCATCTGTTGGGCGTGCAGGCCACCTTCAATGGCCAGCCAGGGTTTGAAGCTGTAACCGACGATCAGGCTGCCGCCGTCGAGCTGGTCGTCGATCACTTTGGCGTCATAGGCGCGCTGGAGGTCACCGTCGAGATCCATCTTGGAGGTGGTCAGATCCAGACCTGCATACCAGCCTTCGGCATGGGCGCCGCCATTCATGGCCAGAGCAAGCAGGGAGAAAGCGGCAATTTTATTAAACTTGTTCATGGATAAATAACCTTGTGTTGCGTGAACTGCGTGTAATTTATATTGCTCAATCCATGAAGCTTTTTATATTTCCGTCATCGCTCTGCTTTCACAGAGGGGCCGCAGTATAGTCAGCACATTTCTGAATAACAAGAGAGTGGTTTCCCCATCATTATAAATATGACTGGCTGCAAGCAGGGCCATTTTGTTTAATAAATGGTGTTATTAGAGTTTTAGCTTTATTGAGGTTTAAATAATTAACTGGTGAGGAAAATGACCGGCTGCGAGTTCTATTTTGATTCTATGTGATTGATTTTTATCAGCATTGAATTTTCATTCGAGCGTGGCCATGATGAGCCGTCTAAAAATTGGCATCTCAGATGTCACTGATTGGCATCAGGTTCTTTTCGATGATTTTTTGAACGCATCACAAGGTGAAACCGTGAGAAAAAAATTTCTCTCTTTGCCTGTTTTTTGCTCTTTTTGAGGTTTGGGATTGTTCCCATTGTAACTTTTGGTGGTCTTTTGAGGCTGTTTTTGCGTGGGCTATGCTACCCACCAGATACGCGAATGGGCGCTTGTGGGTGGCTTTTCTCTTCACCCGGCCGCAATTGTTGAGGTGGTCATAAGGTGTGATAAGCAGATATGGGATGCGCGGTGTGATTAATTTTGTTTGCTTATATATTCAAGCCATTTAAAAGATAGGTTTTTGGCGTTTTAAATAACTTTGTTATATTCGTTTTTATATTTTTCGAAGCTTTCCAAGCAAGCCATTTAAATATATTGAATGGCAATAACACGGTATTGATGATCGTTTAGGATACCTTGCCAGAGGGGGCGTGGTGGCTGGCGCATCAGTGGGCGGCGGGTGGCCGGTGACACTTCCCCTTGCCGGGGCCCTTGACCTGACCTGCGAATTCAGGGAAAAGAAAAGGGCGGTGCTATCAGCGCCGCCCAATGCCAGGAAAGAGAAAAAACCTTACGGTTTAAAAGATAAAAATTTGGAAGCAAACAATCGATTTCTCAACCAGGAAGGGTCTTGAATTCGATACGTTTCGATTATGCGCGATGTTCTATGCAGCACTAGCAAAATGTTTGCGGGTTGAAAGATATGCACTGTCTGGTGTCAGATTTTGCGACCTCATCGTTCAACTGGTCTGTCCTGATGGGCGTTGTAGGCGATTTTTTCTCTAGGCTGTTTTTTCGGTGTCAATATCTGAGCCTTGAAGGTAAAAACAGGTCAGAAGCTGACTCGGCATAACCATGCAATGAAAGTGCGATAACAAGGAAGAGTGGCATGACCTACAGCCAGACCCTGGCCAACAATATTCTCGACACCCTGAAGAAGACCCTGACCGACAAGGGGATCCGCTATCAGACCCTGGCAGAAGCCATGGGTGTCTCCATCGCGACCGTGAAGAGGATGATGAACAAGCCCTCCCTGCCGTTCGATACTCTGCTGGAGATCTGCCATCTGGTGGGGCTCTCGTTCGAGGAGTTGCTGGATCGCACTCAGGACGCCCAGAGCCGCCGCGCCGTCTTTACCCAGGAGCAGGACGAGGCGTTTCACAACGAGCCGGGGCTTTACGCCTTTCTCGCCAATATCTTCTGGCGCGACAAGACGCTGATCGATCTCAAGCGGGAGTACGGCCTGACCGATGCCTCCTGCTACCTCTATCTGCGCAAGCTGGAGAAGCTTGGCATTTTGCAGCTTGGTATCGACAACAGTTACCACTTCCTGATCAGCGAGCGGATCAGCTTCGAGCAGCACAGCCGTTTCGCCCGCCAGCAGGCGCGGCAGGCAATGTCGGTGCTGGGGGAGTATCTGGTGGAGAACATGCACAAGTCGAACAACTATATGGCGCTCTGCCAGCTGCACCTCAACGAGGGAGAGGCGATGGCGCTGATCGACCGGATGAAGGAGTACTGGCATCAGGAGATCAAGCTCAACCGCCCCGCCATCGGCCAGCAGGAGCACGCCAAGACCTACACCATGTCGCTGCAACTGGCCGACTGCGGCTACCAGAGCTTCGACGACATGATCCCCAATATCGACAACTGATCCCGGCGGATCCTGCGGGATCCGCCATGTTGGAGTCTGGTTATTCCGTGAGTTGAACGGTATGCGATCTGCTTGCGACCGGTTGCAGCACCCGGTTATCGAGGCAGATGCGGATCGCCACTGTGCTCGACAGTGCTCTGGATATTTTCCCTAATCGGCGGCCCGGGTTTGTTGCAGCTTGCCTGCGATAGGTTGCAACGCCCGGGTATCGAGACAGATACGGATCGCATCCGGCCGCCAGTGCTCGATATCGCAATCCACCAGACCGCCTCGCTCGTCGTAATTGACCCGCACCAGCCGCAGTACCGCGCTCCCCTCCGCCAGATTGAGGGCGCGGGCGATGGCGCCGCGCGCCGCCGAGGGGGTGATCTCGAGACTCGCCCCGCCCTGGCCTATGCCATAGCGCTGCTGATAGAGCTCGGTGAGGGAGCTGGCCAGCGGTGCGCTGGCGATATCGGGAAAGCGGCTGGCCAGCAGATGGTGGCTGACGTGGAGCACCGGGCGACCGTCGATAAGACGCTGGCGGCGAATTTCATACAGCGGCGTAAAGGGATCCAGCCCCATCCAGCGGCACAGCTCACTGCTGGCGAGCTCGCTACCGTGGGCCAGCACCCGGGTTTCGGCGGTACGCTGCTGCTCGCCGATCCACTGGTGAAAGTGGGTGTGGATGGCGGGATCGTAGGTGAGACGAGGCGGCGCCACGAACCAGCCGCGCCGCTCGGCCCGGTAGATAAGGCCATCCGCCTCGAGGCTGGAGAGTGCCTCCTTGATGGTGATGCGGGTGGTGGCGAAACGTTCGCTCAGGGCCCGTTCGGCGGGTAGCTGCTGCCCGGCCCCCAATTGGCCGCTGCCGATATAGCGGCGCAGGGTCTGGCAAATCTGTTCGCACTTGGAGGAGGAGCGGCCATCGGCCATGCTCTGTTCGTTTACTCTCTGCTCGCTCAATCTCGGCTCGGTCACACTCTTGTCCCTGTTGCTTATTCAGAAGGCGGGTGGCTGGCAACCCCTTACTGGAATAGTCCAGCCTCACTCGGGTTCAGAGCTGTAACTGCTGTGGATGACAGCGCCATGACAGGGTGATTGTCATCAAACTGCCATCAAAGCGCCCCGCGACCGTCATATTTCCCCTCTAGCATCCCTCTCGAACCTTAACTGACCTAGTCCAGAGGGATGGGATGATGAAAAGCGTGATCGCAAGTGCACTGGCCATGGTGGCCATCAGCCAACCGTTGTTTGCCACAAATAGCTATGCAGCCGAAAATATCGCGGATCTCGAAAAGGCCGCCCGTGGCGAAGGCCAGCTCCACAGCATCGGCATGCCCGACAGCTGGGCCAACTGGAAGGATACCTGGCAGCAGCTGGGCAGCATCTACGGCATCAAGCATCAGGATACCGACATGAGCTCGGCGCAGGAGATCGCCAAGTTCGCCGCCGAGAAGGCCAATGCCACCGCCGATATCGGCGACGTGGGCGGCGCCTTCGGTCCGGTTGCGGTCAAGCAGGGTGTTACCCAACCCTACAAACCCTCCACCTGGGCCGATATTCCCAACTGGGCCAAGGACGCCGACGGTCACTGGATGCTGGCCTATACCGGCACCATCGCCTTCCTGATCAACAAGGATCTGGTCAAGGCCGCCCCCACCAGCTGGCAATCCCTGCTGGGTGGCGACTACAAGGTGACCCTGGGTGACGTGGGCGTTGCCTCCCAGGCCAACAACGGCGTGCTGGCGGCGGCCTATGCCACCGGCGGCAGCGAGAAGAATCTGAAACCTGCACTGGAGCTGTTCGGTCAGCTGGCCAAGCAGGGTCGTCTCTCCCTGAACGATCCCACCATCGCCAACATCGAGAAGGGTGAGGTGGAAGTGGGTGTGCTGTGGGACTTCAACGCCCTCAACTACCGCGACCAGATCGACCCCAAGAAGTTTGATGTGGTGATCCCGAGCGACGGCTCCGTCATCGCCGGTTACACCACCATCATCAACAAGTGGGCCAAGAACCCCAACGCCGCCAAGCTGGCCCGTGAATACATCCTCTCCGATGC
>NZ_JAAKNE010000107.1:0-15088 GCF_049170755.1 Aeromonas sp. 604176 | reverse complement strand
TGGGCGAAGAACTCCAGATCGTCGCGACGCTCGGTCAGTACGGCGTTGAAGACATACTTCAGCATGGCTTCGGCCAGTGCGGCGTTATCTTCCAGATCGTTGAAGGCCACTTCCGGCTCAACCATCCAGAACTCGGCCAGGTGGCGGCTGGTGTTGGAGTTTTCAGCGCGGAAGGTCGGGCCGAAGGTGTAGACCTTGGAGAGGGCGCAGGCATAGGTTTCGGCGTTCAGCTGGCCGGATACGGTCAGGAAAGCCTCTTTGCCAAAGAAATCTTCGTTGTAGTCCACCTTGCCGGCGTCGGTGCGCGGCAGGTTTTCCAGATCCAGAGTGGAGACGCGGAACATCTCGCCGGCACCTTCGGTGTCAGAAGCGGTGATGAGCGGGGTCGCAACCCAGAGGAAACCCTCTTCGTGGAAGAAGCGGTGGATGGCTTGCGCCAGGCAGTGACGAACGCGGGTCACGGCGCCAACGATGTTGGTGCGCGGGCGCAGGTGGGCCTGTTCACGCAGGTATTCGATGCTGTGGCGCTTGGCAGCCATCGGGTAGGTGTCCGGATCTTCGACCCAACCGACTACCTTCACCTCGGTCGCCTGCAGTTCGAAAGCCTGGCCGCTGCCCTGAGAGGCTGCAACCACGCCGGTCACTTCCACGGAGCAGGCAGTGGTCAGACGCAGCACTTCATTCTCGTAATTGGCCAAGGTATTGGGGACAACTGCCTGTACCGGATGGAAACAGGAGCCATCGGAAATGGCCAAAAATGAGATCCCCGCCTTGGAATCACGGCGAGTCCGGATCCACCCTTTGACAGTTTGGGTGGTGCCGACCGGATACTTACCGGCCAGCACATCTACTACGGATGCGTGCGTCATCGAAATATTGTCTCCAGCTTGTTCTTGCAGCGCTATTTGCAACACTAGGGAGTCTGGCCCGGGCACAGATGGCCCACCATGGCAGACTAAGCCGTCAATCTTACCCGCGCGGGTTTGATAAACAAGCAAAAATGTCGGACTCTGGTGGGGTTTTCGGCATGGTTCACTCAACAAGAGTGTCACGGGCGCAGGAGAGGTGGGTGAAAGATCGGCGGCATGGGCCAGATTGGCTGACACGGGTGTTGCAGGGGCTGGTGATGCTCTGCTGGGGCGGCTTTATCGTGCTGCTCTCCCTTTACCACTATGCCCGTCCCGAAATTGCCTACGGTTTTCTGGTCTATGGCGGGATCGAGGTGCGCGATTATTGGGACCCGGCCCTTACCCCCTGGCTGGTCTACGGGCTCTGGAGCTGCTGCGCCCTGACGCTGGCGGTGTTGCTGCTGGAGCGCAAGCGCAGCCGCCGTCAGGATGACTCCCGGCATGTCAATCTGGCCATCCTGCTATTGGTGCTGATCGCCAGCTTGCTCTTCTACTACGTCGGTTAAGCGCCCGCCTCAGCGGGGCTGATCCGGCTCCTGCCTGCTGGCCTTGGTGCGCTTGCCGAGCTGGCGCTCCACACTGTCGAGCATCTGGTTGTAGGCCACCGCCACCCGGCCAATCTCGTCGCCGTCATCTCCCTCCAGCCGGTGGCCGAAGTCGTGCAGGTCGGTGGCCTCTTCCATGGAGCGGGTCAACTGGTTGAGAGGGCGCACGATCCAGGTGCGGATGACCCAGAGGGTCAGCAGCAGTCCCATCCCGAAGATGCCGGTGAGAATGAGCGCCGAGGTGAGAATATTCTGCTCGACCCGGGTAAACAGCGAATCGAGGGAGTAGTCAAAGCGCACCGCACCAAGCACGGTGTTCTCCGGCACCAGATGACAGCTGGTGCAGTCGGTGCCGCGAAAATCCTTCTTGGCCAGCAGCGGTCGGGTGACCACCAGACGGCTGTGCATGCCGTTGTGCACCACCTCCAGGCTCCCTTTGCCCGCCAGTGCCAGCTCATCAAACTCATCTTTTACCTGTTCTGTCTCCCGTCCCGGCCCGAACTGTTTGCTCACCGCGTCGCCACGAACGATGCGTGCATCCTCCACATGGGCGTGGTCGAGAAACTTGCCGCGCAGGGTATCGCGGGCATCCATCTTGCCGGTCAGCATCAGCATGTTGAGGCCGTCGAAATAGGCTTCGGTCTGCTCGCGGCTCTGCTCCTTGATGAGCGTCAGGATGAGATCGCGCTCGCGCACCGCCTGATAGGCTGCGGAGAAGACCAGTACCATGGAGAAGATGAAGAGCAGGAAAAAGTTGATTTTGGCAGCAATGGAGAGGCGCATGAGCAGTCTTTCTTGATGGTAAAACCGCAGCAGTTTACCCCTCTTGGGGCCTCAGGTCTGGTGTTTTGCTCACATTACGGCAAGTGAAACTGCACGGAAGTGGATAAAGTTGCTCTCTTTATATATCAAATGCGGGTAGCCAAACGGGCGGCAGCGATGGCCGCCCGCTGCATGCATTAAAACTCGCCTTCGGTGATGGCCTGATTGATGGCGTCGGTCAATACCCGCAACTCTTCAGGGGTGATGACGAAGGGGGGCATCAGGTAGACCAGCTTGCCAAAGGGGCGGATCCAGGCGCCCAGTTCGACAAACTTGCGCTGGATGCGCGCTACATCCACCCGCTCTTTCATCTCCACCACCCCGATGGCGCCGAGCACCCGCACATCCGCGACCGCCGGGTGCAGGGTCAGCTCTACCAGTTCTGTTCGCAGCTGATGCTCGATGGTGCGCACCCGCTCCTGCCAAGGTGAGGTCAGCAGCAGATCGATGGAGGCGTTGGCCACCGCGCAGGCGAGGGGATTGCCCATAAAGGTGGGGCCGTGCATAAAGACCCCCGCCTTGCCGTCACAGATGGTGCGGGCGACATGCTCGGTGGTCAGGGTCGCCGAGAGGGTGAGGTAGCCGCCGGTAAGCGCCTTGCCCAGACACATGATGTCGGGGCTAATCCCCGCCCAGTCGCAGGCAAACAGCTGGCCGGTGCGGCCAAAGCCGGTGGCAATCTCGTCGGCAATCAGCAGTACGCCGAATTCGTCGCACAGGGCGCGTACCCACTGCAGGTAGCGGGGATGGTAGAAGCGCATGCCGCCAGCCCCTTGCACGATGGGCTCAAGCACGATGGCGGCGATCTCCTCGTGATGATCCGCCATGAGTGTCGCCAGCTCCACCACGCACTGCTCATCCCACTCGGCGTGGAAGCGACAGCTGGGCGCATCGACAAAATAGTGTTCCGGCAGGAATCCCTTGTAGAGCTCATGCATGCCGCCATCCGGGTCGCAGACGCTCATGGCGCCAAAGGTGTCGCCGTGATAGCCGCTGCGCAGGGCGACAAATTTGGCTCTGGGGGTGCCTCTGGCGTGCCAGTATTGCTGCGCCATCTTGAGCGCTACTTCCACCGCTACCGAGCCGGAATCGGCCAGAAAGACCCGATCAAGCCCCTTCGGAGTGATCTCCACCAGTTTGCGGCAGAGCTCGACCGCTGGAGCGTGGGTGAGGCCGCCAAACATCACGTGGGACATCTTGCCGAGCTGGGCGGTGGCGGCGGCGTCCAGTACCGGCACCTGATAGCCGTGCACGCAAGCCCACCAGGAGCTCATGCCATCCACCAGTTCACGGCCATCGCTGAGGGTGATGGTCACCCCTTTGGCGCTGGCCACTTCATAGCAGGGCAGGGGGTGAGTGAGGGAGGTATAGGGGTGCCAGATGTGGTGCAGGTCGAATTCTTGGTTGGTCATTTGTTGTTCTGTTGTCAATTGGTTTTATCTGGTCGGTGTTGACAGTCTACGCGTGCTCTCTACACTAGCCAACAATTTCAGCCACTTGGCACTGCGCATCACCTTGAGCGCGCGGGCCCGGCGGCGGGTTTTACGCTCACGCTCTTGCAAAAACCTTTTGCAAGGATGGCGGGCGCAGGATCCCACCAATAACAACCGGAAGCCATGTATGAATGCTCTCACCACGGGCGGTCACGCCCTTCGTCATGACTGGACCCTCGCCGAGGTTCAGGCCCTGTTTGCCCTGCCATTCAACGATCTGCTGTTTCAGGCCCAGAGTGTCCACCGCGCCCACTTTGACCCGAACGAAGTGCAGGTGAGCACCCTGCTCTCCATCAAGACCGGCGCCTGCCCGGAGGATTGCAAATACTGCCCCCAGAGTGCCCGTTATCACACCGGCCTTGAGGCCGAACGGCTGATGGAGGTGGAGAAGGTGCTGGAGCGGGCCCGCGAAGCCAAGGCCAACGGCTCGTCCCGTTTCTGCATGGGGGCCGCCTGGCGCAACCCCAAAGAGAAGGACATGCCCTACATCATCCGGATGATCGAGGAGGTGCGCGGGCTGGGGATGGAGACCTGCATGACGCTGGGGATGCTCACCGCCGATCAGGCGGCGCGTCTGGGGGCTGCGGGGCTCGATTACTACAACCACAACCTCGACACCTCGCCGGAGTTTTACGGCGAGATCATCTCGACCCGTACCTATCAGGACCGGCTCGATACCCTGGAACATGTACGCAGTGCTGGCATGAAGGTCTGCTCCGGTGGCATCGTCGGCATGGGTGAGCAGGCGAAAGATCGGGCGGGCCTCTTGATGGCGCTGGCCAACCTGCCGCGCCACCCGGAGAGTGTGCCCATCAACATGCTGGTCAAGGTGAAGGGGACGCCGCTGGAGGATCAGGAGAACCTCGATCCGTTCGAATTTATCCGCACCATCGCCGTGGCGCGGATCATGATGCCGGCCTCCCATGTACGCCTCTCCGCCGGGCGGGAGAAGATGAACGAGCAGATGCAGGCGATGTGCTTTATGGCTGGGGCCAACTCCATCTTCTATGGCTGCAAGCTGCTGACCACCCCCAACCCGGACGAAAACAGCGATATGCAGCTGTTCAAGCGGCTCGGCATTCGTCCCGCCCAGCGGGCCCAGAAGCCGGATCAGGTACAAGAAGAGGAGTTGCTGGCCGAGGTGAGCCGCCAGAGCGAACCTGCCGAGATGTTTTATGACGCTACCCGCCCCCGTGCAGAGACTGCGCGGTCATGACTGGCCCAGCAGTAACAGGCCCTTTTGCATTGGGCGCAGCGCTGGCCAAGCGCGAGCAGGCGGGCCTGCTGCGCAACCGCATCGCGACCGATGGGGCGAGTGGCGGGCGGCTCAGGGTCGCGGGGCGCGACTACCTCAACTTTTCCGCCAACGACTATCTGGGTCTGGCGGATCATCTCGCCATCAAAACTGCCTTCAAAGCGGGGATTGAGCGCTATGGCGCGGGCGCCGGCGCCTCGCCGCTGGTGACCGGTTACAGCCGTGCCCACCAAGAGCTTGAGGAGACCCTGGCCGAGTGGCTCGGGGTGGAGGCGGTGCTGCTCTTCAACTGCGGTTTTTCGGCCAATCAGGCGGTGCTCAAAGCGCTGCTCGGCAAGGAACACCTGCTGTGGCAGGACAAACTCAACCACGCCTCCCTGCAGGAGATGGGCAGCCAGCTCCCCTGCAAGATGAAGCGCTTTGGTCACAACGATATGGCTGCCCTTGAACGGCAGCTTGAGCCAAATCGCGGACTGATTGTTTCGGAAGGGGTGTTCAGCATGGACGGGGATCAGGCCCCCTGGGGGGAACTCGCGGTATTGGCAGCCCGGAGCGGCAACTGGCTGATGATCGACGATGCCCATGGTCTCGGCGTGCTGGGGCCAGAGGGGCGCGGCACCCTGGCGGCGCAGGGAGTTAACCCGGCCAGCGTACACATCCAGATGGGCACCTTTGGCAAGGCGCTTGGCGTCGCCGGTGCTTTTGTCGGCGGCAGTCGTGAGCTGGTAGAGTATCTGGTCAACTTCGCCCGCCACTATGTCTACAGCACCCATATGCCGGCGGCGCAGGCTTGCGCAGTCAGCAAGAGTATCGAGCTGGTGCGCGCCGCCGAGGATGCCCGCGCCCATCTTGGCCAGCTGAACGCTCGCTTCCGGCAAGGGGCAAAGGATCAGGGTTGGCAGCTTGGCGCGAGCGATACCCCGATCCAGCCGCTGCTGGTGGGGGAGAGCAGTGTTGCCCTGCAACTGGCTGAACGGCTGCGGGAGCGCGGCGTCTGGGTGAGCGCCATCCGCCCGCCTACTGTGCCAGTCGGTACGGCCCGGCTGCGCATTACCCTGAGCGCGGCTCACCGCGAGCAGGATGTGGATCGCTTGCTCGATGCCTTGGGGGTCTGCCCTGCAGTTACAACGCTTGGGGAGGCTCACTATGACTGAGCGTTTTCAAACGGTCGACAAGGCGCAGCTTGCTCGCCGTTTCGGCGCCGCCGCTCGTCATTACGATGCCCACGCCCGCTTTCAGCAGGAGGTGGGTCAGGCGCTGTTGGAATGGATGCCGAGCAGGCCGGTTGGCACTGATCTGACGGTGAGCGGGCTGGATCTGGGCTGCGGCACCGGCTTTTTCTTGCCCCAACTGGCGAACCGTTGTCACCAGCTGGTGGGGCTGGATCTCGCCCCCGGCATGCTGGCGCAGGCTGCCTTGCGTGACAGCGGCGCCCGCCTGCTCTGCGGCGATGCGGAGCAGCTTCCTTTCGCCGATAACTCGTTCGACTGGGTTTTCTCCAGTCTGGCGCTGCAGTGGTGCGAGCGTCCGGCCCAGGCTTTTGGCGAGCTGCTGCGGGTGGTCAAACCGGGCGGCCAGATCTTTTTCTCGACCCTGCTCGATGAGTCGCTCTGGCAGTTGCGAGCCGCTTGGCAGCGGCTTGATGGTCGCGCCCATGTCAATCGCTTCCTCAGCCTGCCACAATTGGAGCAGGCGCTGGCTAGCGCCGGGGTATCTGCTCCCGAGCTGCGTTGTATCACCTGGGATCTCGCCTATCTTGAATTGCCGCAGTTGTTGCGCGATCTCAAGGGTATTGGGGCCAATCAGATCAATGACAATCAGGGGAGTGCCGCCCCGGCCGGTCTGAGCGGTCGCGCCAGATTGCAGCAGCTGGCTCAGGCGTATGAGGCGTTTCGCCAGCCCGATGGCAGGCTGGTCGCCAGTTATCGGGTGTGCCTCGGCCGTCTTAGCAAGCCTCGTTGAGCGCCGGGAATCGTATTGTGTGCAGGGTAGTCAATGGGCCCTGCCAAGGAGAGAACCGTATGAAATCATTCTTTATCACCGGCACCGATACCGATGTGGGCAAGACGCTGGTGGCGCGTACCCTGTTGCGTGAATTCAGCGCACAGGGGATCAAGTGCGCGGGTTACAAGCCGGTCTCGGCCGGATGTGCCCGCACTCCGGACGGGCTGCGCAACCTGGATGCCGTTCTGTTGCAGGAGGCGGCGAGTCTGCCGTTGCCCTATGAGGTGGTCAATCCCTTTGCCTATGAGCCGCCGATTGCGCCCCATATCGCTGCCAGCGAGGCGCGCCAGCCCATTACCATGCAGGGGCTGAGCGAGGGGCTGCGCAAGATTGAACAGGCAGGGGCCGAGCTTGCAGTAGTGGAAGGGGCGGGGGGCTGGTATCTGCCGCTGGATCGCAAGCATCTGCTGTCGGATTGGGTGAAGCAGGAGAACATGCCGGTGATTTTGGTGGTGGGGGCCAAACTGGGCTGTCTCAACCATGCACTGCTCACCTTTGCTGCCATTCGCAACGATCGGTTGCCAGTGGCGGGATGGGTTATTAATCGCCTTCACAGTGCCATGAGCCACTATCAGGAAAATCTGGACACCCTGAGGGGGATGTTACCGGCCCCGTTTCTGGGGGAAATCCCCTTTATAAACAATCCATTTGAGGCTGATTTGCAAGGGCGGCTTGATATCTCTCCGCTCTTGTGACGTCACATTCAGCGAACATTCATCGAGTCTCCCTAAAATTCATCCATAACATGGAGATAGGGAGGTCGAGTGATCTATCTCCGTGTCTTTAATTCTCACAAGGAGTCTATATGAAGCGAATTATGCTATTCCTGGTGACCAACCTGGCCGTCATGCTGGTGCTGGGGGTGGTACTCAATATCCTGTTCTCGGTTCTGGGGATCAACAAGTCCAGCATTTCCGGGCTGTTGATGTTCTGTGCCGTGTTCGGTTTTGGGGGTTCCTTTATCTCCTTGCTGATGTCCAAGTGGATGGCCAAGCGCAGCTATGGCGTCCAGGTCATCGAGCAACCTCGTAACGAGACCGAGCACTGGCTGGTGAGCACTGTTGCCCGTCAGGCCCGCGAAGCGGGTATCAAGATGCCGGAAGTGGGGATCTACGACTCTCCCGAGATGAACGCCTTTGCGACCGGCGCCCGCCGAGATGATTCGCTGGTGGCGGTCTCCTCCGGCCTGCTCTACAGCATGAGCCGTGACGAGGCGGAAGCGGTACTGGCCCACGAGGTGAGCCACGTTGCCAACGGCGACATGGTGACCCTGACCCTGATCCAGGGGGTGGTGAACACCTTCGTGATGTTCTTCGCCCGCATCGTGGCTGGCGTCATCAGCAACTTCTTCAGTTCCAACAACGAGGAAGAGAGCAGCAGCACCGGTGGTTTTGCCTACATGATCACCGTGTTTGTGCTGGAGATGTTGTTCGGCATTCTGGCCTCCATCATCGTCATGTGGTTCAGCCGTCAGCGCGAGTTCCGTGCCGATGCCGGTGCCGCCAAGCTGGCCGGTCGCGACAAGATGATTGCCGCCCTTGAGCGCCTCTCCCGCGGTGCCGAGCCGCAGCTGGAAGGCTCCATGATGGCTTTTGGCATCAACGGCAAGCGCTCCATGAGCGAGCTGTTCATGAGCCACCCGCCCATCGAGCAGCGTATCGCCGCCCTGCGTGGTTGATAGATACTGAATGACGGGGATACCCCGAATAAAAAACGGCTGCCTTCGGGCAGCCGTTTTGCTTTTCAGCGTTCTTTAAAGCTTGAAGTGTCCCATCTCCTGGCGCAGTACCCGTGACAGCTGCTTGAGCTTGGCCGCCTCTTGAGATACGTGACGGGCGGCATCCCCCGATTGCTCGGAGAGAGAGGTGATGTTGCCGACGGTAGAGACCACCTCGTTGGCGGCGGTGGACTGCTCGCGCAGGGTGTGGCTGATCTCCCCCATCAGGCCGGTGAGGTTGGAGGCGTGGCTCTGGATGCTGGCGATCGCCTCGCCGGTCTGGTTGGCCAGCGTGACACCGCGGGAGACGTTGTTGACCGTGTTCTCCATGCTGCGGATAGAGGCATCCGCCCCGCTCTGGATCTTGCTGATCATCCCGGTGATCTGCTGGGTCGAGGCCGCCGAGCGGCTGGCCAGATTGCGCACCTCGTCGGCCACCACCGCAAAGCCACGTCCCTGCTCACCGGCCCGCGCCGCCTCGATAGCCGCGTTGAGGGCCAGCAGGTTGGTCTGATCGGCGATGCCGCGGATAACGCCGATGATCTCCGAGATCTGCTGGGTATGGCTGTTGAGTTCTGCGATGGTGCTGGCTGCTTCACCGACCGTGGTGGAGATATTCTCGATACTGCCAAGCGTCTCCTTGATGACCCCGGAGCCCTCCTCCAGCGTGTCGGCTGAGACCTTGCTGAGCTCGTCTGCATGGCTGGCATTGTCGGAGAGGTGGCTGATGCTCACCACCAGCTCTTCGATGGCGGCGGCCATGGTCTGGGTACTGGTTTGCTGATCGGTGGCGAACTGGGCGGTCTGCTCCGCTATCTGGGCGATGCTGTCGGCCGAATTGGACAACTCCTCGGTGGAGTGGGATACCTTGCCGATGATCCCCTTGAGGGTGCTCTGTGTGGTGCCAAGCAGGCCGATAAGACTCTCTTTCGAGCCTTGGGGCACCTTGATGGGGCGGGAGAAATCCCCTTCCGCCAGCAGATGGAGATCGGTCTTGAGCTGTTCGACCGAGGTGCCCACCAGATCGAGCAGGGAGCGATAGGTGCGCCAGAGGAAGAACATCAATACCAGGCCCAGAGCGATAAAAAGGTAGCGCAGCATGTCGGTATTGGCGGTGGCACTCTCGACCGCCTCCTGGTTGCGCCCCTCCATCATCACGTAGAAATCGTCGATGGGTGACATGATGCGACCCTTGTTCTGGTGATAGGCCTTGTCATGCATCATGGCGATGGCCTTCTGCTGGTTGGCGGCCAGATCACCGTCCGTCTGCTGCACCAGTTTGAAGGCAGCCACCTCGGTGTTGACCAGTGCATCCGAGTTGTTCTTGGCCTCGTTGAGCTTGGCGAGTTCAGCATCGGTGAAACCGGCATCCTTCATCAGATCGATCAGGCCGCGGCGAACATTGCTGTCGGGGCGAGGATTCTGGCCGTTGGCCGCGACAAAATCCCAATAGATACGGTTGTAGCCATCCGGTCTCGGCTGTTCGCCGTTGCGAATGGCCAGTATCCGCATGTACTGCTGCTCGTAGGCTGGATCCTTGGTGATGACGTAGGTGCGACCGAGTCGGGTCAGGTCATCGGAGGATTGGCGCAGCTCGTCGGCCAGCAGGTAGGAGAGATATTGTTGTCGATAACTCTCTTCCAGTTGTTTACCCGCCCAGCTGTAGGCGAAAAACACCAGTGACAGCAGGATCAGGGTGATCACGGAGAGCAAGAGGTTGAGTTGAAAGGCGGGTTTGTTCTGTTCCATGGTTTGAGCGTCCTTATTCTCACCGGGTAACCCCCTTGGTCAGACGGCAAAGGCCGCTACGTCGGAGGGGTTTTGTTGTTATTGCTGTGAGTATAGAAGTCATCGTCGGCATGGTTGCGCAGGCGGGGCGAGAAAGAGACGAGAATGGAGGAACCGCGGGTCGACAGGGGGGAAAAGGTCGGCCAGGATCGGGGCCCAGCCAGCCTTTTCGTGGCTCGATCACCTTATTTGATGACGATGTCTGTGAGCGGTACGGCGCAGCAGGTGAGGATTTTGCCCTCTGCCCGCTCGGCGGCACTGATGGCGGGGGCGTCGGGGTGATCCACCTCGCCCGAGATCAGCGTCTGTTTGCAACTGCCGCAGATCCCGGCGCGGCAGCTCCAGGGCAGCTCTACGCCTTGCTTGTTGGCCTGATCCAGCACAGTGCCCTGATTGTTGCCGGTAAAGGCTTGGGCGCCGATACGCAGTTGTACCGCCTGATGGGGGCGGGCCACCGAGAGAATGGCGCCGCCAAAACTCTCCTGTTTGATCCGTGCGGCCGGAACGCCGAGGGCCGCAACTTTGGCGGCAGCATCGGCCATAAAACCGTGGGGGCCGCAGATAAAGACCTCTTTTTCGGCCAACCCTTTGACCAGTCGCAGATGCTCATCATTGAGTCGCCCTTGCAGCCCCTGCCAGTGATTGTCCGGCTGGCTCAGGATAATGGTGAGGGTCATGCCCTGCTGCGCCATGGCGTACAGTTCGCTGGCGGCGGGAATGTCCGCTTCACTGCGGCACAGGTGCATAAAGTGAACCTCTTCCAGCTCCCCGCGTAGCGCCAGGGTGCGGGCTATCGCCAGCATGGGGGTGACGCCGGAGCCTGCGGAGAGCAACAGGAGGTTGCGCTCGCGGCCTAGGTGAAAATCGCCAGCGGGGTTGGCGGCCAGCAGCCGATCACCCACCTGCAACTGCTGGTGCAGCCAGTGGGAGATGCGGCCACCCTCCACCTTCTTGACGCTGATGCCGTAACGCTCCGGGTGATCCGGCGTGGAGCTCAGGGTATAGCGCCGCTGGATCCGTTCATTTTTGATATCGAGGCTGATGGGCAGATGCTGGCCCGGCAGGTAGTCGGGCAGAGGCTCGCCATCGGCTGCTTCGAACCAGAAGGTCTCCAGAGCCCGCGCCAGCGGTTCGCGGGCCATGCAGACCAGCTCCCGCTTCTTCGGCGCGGCGGCGGGATAGACCACCGGACGGGTGCGCTCCAGCACTTCTATCTCGCTGCCTGCCTCAATCCAGCCCTCGTTCAGCGCCACCAGATTCTGGCCGAAGTAGACCTCGCCATCCTCGCCACGGCGGTAGCGGGTAAGGGTGGCCAGCGGCTCTTTCAGGGCGTTGAAACGATCGGTGCCCGCTTCCACCGTGGTCATGATGCAGCGGCTGCAGGGCTTGACCACTTTAAATTCCACTTCGCCGATGCGGATGCGCACCCAGCTGTCCTCCTCGAAGGGCTGGGTATTGCTTGCCACCAGATTGGTGCGGAACTGGCTCATCTGGTGCAGCGCATCGGAGCGCAGATTGAGATCCTCAAGGGAAGCCTGGCTTATCAGCAGCAGCGGATAACCGTCGGCAAAGCTGACCCGGGTGCCGGTCTTCTCGCGAAAGCGATCAGAGGTCTCACCCAGCCAGAGCAGTTGCACCGTTTCCCCTGCCACCCGGCTCAGCCACCCATCGGCTTTGGGGTCGGTGTGCAGGGCGGTGAAACGGTCGCTCCAGACTCCGGTAGCTTGCGGGGCGCAGCTGAAGTCGGCCTCTTGCAGGGTGAGCGGTTCAAAGCCCGGATAGCGCAGTTGCAAGCCTCCTTCGATGGGGGTGGCCACGACCTGTTGCAGCTGGGGATGGGTACGGGCGGTGATAAAGGTGCCGTCCGGTTTGACCACCATGTAGCGGCGATCCCCTGCCAGTCCCTCTTCGGTCACCCGGGCGCGAGCCAGCGGCATACCTGCAGTCGATTTGATGGGGTAGAGGTGAATGCTGTCTAGCCTGGGCATCTTCATATCCTTGTGACGCGGCGCGATCGCCTAGAAAAAGGGGAACATAACGGTTCCCCGGCGATCCGGCAATCCTTTCAAGGGGGCGGTCTATAGTTGGGAAAAGAGAACAAGAGGGCATCGGGATGAAAATAAGCTGGTTGCTGGCGGGGAGCCTTTTTTGCCACGGGCTCTGGGCGCAGGAGCTGACCCTGACCACGGGAGAGTATCCCCCTTACTGCTCCGAGACGCTGAAATATCAGGGGCTTATCCCCCATGTGGTGAGCGAGGCATTCAGGAGTGAAGGGGTGAGCGTCAAGTTCCAGTTTCTGCCCTGGAAGCGGGCCTTTCGCTTGTCGGAGGAGGGAGTGGTGGATGGCACTGTCCACTGGTATGAGTCGAGCGAGCGGCGCAAAACCCATCTCTACAGCGATCCCATCCTGAGCGAAACCTACGTCTGGTTCTATCTCAAATCAAACCCGCTGGAATGGCGTGGCTATCAGGATCTGGCGGATCGCAAGCTGGCTGCGGTCAGTGGCTATACCTACAATGCAGATTTTTTTGCAGCCATCGCGCAGGTGCCGCTGCAGGTGCAGTTCGTCACCCGGCTGCGCCAGAGCTTTGATCTGCTGCTCTCCGGCCGCGCCGACCTGACCCTGGAGAACATCGATGTCGGCTACTACTCCCTGCGTCAGTTCTACCCGGCCAGCACGGTCGATCTCTTTGCAACCCATTCAAAACCCGTGATGAAAGTTGAAGGTCACCTGTTGATCAGCCGCAAGCGTGCCAACGCTGACGAGCTGGTCAAAACCTTCAATCGGGGGCTCGCCAAACTGAAAGCCAGCGGTCAGCTGGAGAAGATGTTACTTGAGTCACGTTCTGGTCTCTATGAACCATAAAGTGCAACATTTTTTGATCCTGATTCGCTAATCAGTACAAAAAAGCGGCCATTATCGACTCAGTTCCCAGTTTCTAACGCTTTCGCTTCTTCCCCATCCGGCCACCGTCCGCTTCGGCTACACGGTATCAAGCGCCATCGGGTGGGGCCTGTCATACAAAAAGAAGAAAGCAATGTATGAGCAAACAACTGGACATGACCCCATTGCCGGATCTCTCCCTGAAAACGGGAACAGGCCCGGTGCGTACCCGGCTACCCGTCTGGCGGCCGGCCTTGCCACCCTGCAATCACGCCTGCCCGGCCGGAGAAAATATCCAGGCCTGGCTCTCTTTGGCGCAGGCCGGTCGTTTTGAGGCGGCCTGGCAGACCCTGATCGAAGAGAACCCCTTGCCCGCCATTCATGGCCGGGTCTGCTATCACCCCTGCGAGAGCGCCTGCAACCGCGGTCAGGTGGATGAATCTGTCTCTATCCACGCCATCGAGCGTTTTCTCGGCGACGAGGCGCTGGCCCGTGGTTGGCAGCCTGCGCCACCTGCCCCTGCCAGCGGCAAGAGGGTGCTGGTGATCGGCGCCGGCCCCTCCGGTCTCTCCTGTGCCTGGCACCTCAACCGGCTTGGCCATCAGGTGGAGATCCGCGAAGCGGGGCCACTGGCGGGCGGCATGCTGCGCTTTGGTATTCCCGCTTACCGTCTGCCTCGCGACGTGCTGGATCGGGAGGTTGCCCGCATCGTGGCGGCCGGGGTGACCCTGACCCTCAACCACAAGGTGGAGGATGTGCAGCGCGAGCGCGATGAGGGGGGCTTTGATGCCGTCTTTATGGCCATCGGCGCCCATTTGGCCAAGCGGGTCGATATTCCGGCCCGGGAAGCGGGCAAGATCCTCGATGCGGTGAGCTTCCTCGAACAGGCCAGTCTGGCCGAAGAGCAGGGCTTGCCGCCGCCCAAACTGGGACGACGGGTGGCCATCTACGGCGGCGGCAATACCGCCATGGATGCGGCCCGTACCGCCCGCCGTTTGGGCGTTGAAGAGGCAATGATCATCTATCGCCGCGACCGGGACCATATGCCGGCCCACGCATTTGAAGCCGATGAGGCCGAGGAGGAGGGGATCAAGATCAACTGGCTGCGCAGCATCCGCCAGCTCGACAACACCCATATCAAGGTGGAGGTGATGGCGCTGGATGCCGAGGGCAAGCCGGTGCCCACCGGCAAGTTTGAAACCCTTGAAGCGGACTCCCTTATTCTGGCGCTCGGTCAGGAGGTCGATCTCTCTGTGCTGGAGAGCATTCCCGGCGTGCGGGTCAACAAGGAGGGAGTGGTGCAGGTGGCGGGTAACCTGATGACGGATGTGCCGGGGCTATTTGCGGGCGGCGACATGGTGCCCTCCGAGCGCACCGTTACCATTGCCACCGGCCACGGCAAGAAGGCGGCACGCCATATGGATGCCTGGTTGCGCGGTCGCCACTACCAAAAGATGGTCTCCTACCCGCTGGTGGGGCCCGAGCAGTTGCAGCTCTGGTTCCAGACCCACGCCCCGGCCAGCAGTCAGCCGGTCAAACCGGCGTGGGCGCGAGATGACTTTGGCGAGATCATCGGCGGGCTGGATGAGGTGGCCGCCCGCTACGAGGCGGCGCGCTGCTACTCCTGCGGCAACTGCTTCGAGTGCGACGGCTGCTATGGCAGCTGCCCCGA
>NZ_JAAKNE010000106.1:0-15153 GCF_049170755.1 Aeromonas sp. 604176 | reverse complement strand
ATGTCGGTATCCAGCGCGGTGAGGTAGTCACGCTGCTCGGTGAAGATATGCTCGCAGTCGAGCAGCCAGTTGACGATGTGATGCTTGCTTAACATGGGTTCTCCTTAGCAGCCGCGACGCAGGGCGGGGGTGTGAACGGGGGCATCCCACAGGGTCATCAGTTCATCATCCACCTTGAGCAATGTGATGGAGATGCCGGTCATGTCGAGCGAGGTGCAGTAGGGGCCAATCAGGTTGCGCACCAGATGGATGCCCGCCTCCTCGCACAGGGTGGCAAGGCGACCATAGACGCCATAGAGCTCGGAGATGGGGGTGCCGCCGAGGCTGTTAACCAGCGCGATAACCCGATCGCCCTTGTTGAGTGGTTCAATAAAGGTGTGCTCTTCCTGCCAGCTGCCGCTGGTGCGATCCCAGTGGCGCAGGGTACGGCCGTAGGGAGTGTTGTCCGCCAGCTCGCTGAACATGTCGTCCACCAGGGTATTGAGGTCGGTGAAGGGGCGACGTTCGATGCCCGGTTCGCCGTGGATACCGACGCCGAACTCCATCTCGTTGTCCGCCAGAGTGAAGGAGGGCTTGCCAGCGGCCGGCACGGTGCAGGCATGCATGGCCACGCCTATGGTGCGGCTCTGGTTGTTGATGCGGCGGGCCAGCGCCTCGCAGCGGGCAAGGTCATAGCCCGCCTCGGCTGCGGCACCGACCAGCTTCTCGCACAGCACGGTCGTGGCAACCCCACGGCGACCGGCGGTGTAGAGGCTGTCTTTGACCGCCACGTCGTCATCGATCAGGGCGAAGCCCACTTTTACGCCGTCGCCGTGCAGGAGCTCGACCGCGGTCTCGAAGTTGAGCACGTCACCGGTGTAGTTCTTCACCAGAAACAGCACGCCCGCGCCGCCATCAACGGCCTGACCGCACTCGTACATCTGATCCGGGGTCGGAGAGGTAAAGATCTCGCCGGGGCAGGCGCCATCCAGCATCCCTTTGCCCACCAGACCGCCGTGCATCGGCTCGTGGCCGCTGCCACCGCCGGAGACCAGCGCCACCTTACCCATCACGGGGGAGTCGGCGCGGGTGATGTAGTGGGGTTCGATACGTACCTTGAGCTCGGGGTGGGCGGCTGCCATCCCCATCAGTTGTTCACGGACCACAGCATCGACGGCATTGATCAGTTTCTTCATGGCTCACTCCTTGGCTTGCCACCGCACGGGTGGGCAAATGGTTGATGGAGCCAGTCTAACGACAGAAAAAGGGATAAAAATGACGGGTGATTTGGTTCGGATTTGAAACAGCAGAAGGGGGCTCGGTGTTTCAATCTGAAACGGCGCAGGGCTGGCAGGCGGGAAACTGTTAGCTGACTCACAGCCATGAAAAAGGGCCCCGCAGGGCCCTTCGCTACAACCGGAATATGCGGACGGGTTAGATGGCCCAGCCACCGGCGTAGAAGACCACCAGCGCCACGGCGATGATGACGGTGCCGACATTGAGCTTCTTCCACTCGGCAGCGAAGATGCGGCCAACGACCAGCGCCACGAAGCCCAGCATGATGCCGGTGACGATGTTGCAGGTGAGCACGATAAAGACGGCGCACAGCATGCCGGAGAGGGCATCAACCGAGTCTCTGAAGTCCAGCTTGGTGACGTTGCCCAGCATCAGCAGACCGACATACATCAGCGCCGGTGCGGTGGCGTAAGCCGGTACCAGATAGCTGAGCGGGGAGAGGAAGATCATCAGCAGGAACAGCACGCCGACCAGCGCGGCGGTCAGGCCGGTCTTGCCACCGGCCGCGGTGCCTGCGGCGGATTCGATGTAGACGGCAGCCGGAGCACCGCCAACGGCACCTGCCACCATGCTGCTGACGGAGTCGGCAGTCAGGGCCTTGCCGCCGCTGATGATGTGGCCACGTTCGTTGATGAGACCCGCCTGTCCGGCCACGGCACGGATGGTACCGGTGGCGTCAAACACGGCGGTCATCACCAGCGCCAGTACGGTCGGAATGACCACCGGATTGAGGGCGCCCAGCAGATCCATGCTGCCAACCAGCGAGCCTTTCTCACCAGTCAGGCTCGGCATGGCGAAGAAGCCCTGCCAGGTCACTTTCGGGTCGAAGATAAGACCGAGGATGGAGATGGCGATAATCACCATCAGGATGCCGCCCGGCACCTTGCGACGCTCCAGACCGAAGATGGCAGCCAGACCCAGCACCGTCATGATGACCGGGAAGGCGGTCACTTCACCGAGCTGTACCGGCAGACCGGCCCCTTCGTTCTTGATCACCATGCCAACACCGTTGGTGGCGATCAGCAGCAGGAACAGACCGATACCGATGCCGGTACCGTGGGCGATGCCGGAGGGGAGGTTGTCCAGGATCCACTGGCGCACGCCGGTGACGCTGATCAGGGTGAACAGCACACCCATCAGGAAGATCGCGCCCAGCGCGACCGGAATACTCAGTCCCTGACCCAGTACCAGACTGAATGCGGTAAAGGCGGTGAGGGAGATGGCGCAACCGATAGCCATTGGCAGCTTGGCCCACAGCCCCATCAGCAGGGAGCCGAAGGCGGCGATCAAACAGGTGGCCACAAACACCGGGCCCTGCTCAAAGCCGGCGGCACCCAGCATGTTCGGCACCACTATGATGCTGTAGACCATCGCCAGGAAGGTGGTCAGCCCCGCGACCAGCTCCTGACGCACGCTGCTGCCGCGCGCAGAAATGGAAAAATAAGAGTCCAGAAAGCCGCCTGTCCCTGTTTGGGCGGCCATATCTTGCTTTGCCATAACTAATCCTGAAAGTGTGAAGGAAATCGTTTGCGTTGGTGGCGCGCAAAATAGCAAGAATTCGCGGCAAATACAGCGGATAACCTGACTTTTTCGTCACTATTTTACATTTTGAGTCCATTCGGAGCTCATTCTAAGGCTCAAGCGGTGAGAGTGTGTAAGGGAGGGATCAAGTGGTCGGGGGAGGGGAGATCAGTGAGGAAAAAGCGGGGAAAAACAAAAAACCCGCCTAAGCGGGTTTTTTTAATTCTTGCAGAGCTGTCAGCAGTTGGCATGAGCCATCAGCAGCATGCTCCGGCTTGAATTACAGACCAACTACGTTGGCAGCAGCCGGGCCTTTCTGGCCTTGCTCGATGGTGAACTCAACGCGCTGACCTTCGTCCAGGGTTTTGAAGCTGGTGGACTGGATAGCGGAGAAGTGTACGAACACGTCTTTGCTGCCGTCAGCCGGGGAGATGAAACCAAAACCTTTCTCAGCGTTGAAGAACTTAACGGTACCAGTCATTTTGTTAGACATAATAATTTCCTTAAATAGTGTTGAATGCCACCTAAATGGCAATTTTTGATTTTTCGTCAGCAATACGTATGGGGAGCACTAAAGAAGGAGAATTATTTGATAAGAATTATCCGAGGATAACGCTTATGCTAATCACTGCTTTACTAAAATGACTGCCTAACATAATCAGGTCTGAACTGCCGAACCATCGAGAAAGATTAAAACACGCTCTCATTTTTAAAGCAAACTTTATCTCGATATTAATGTTTTGTAACAGCCAAAAATATCATTTTTTATAGTAAATATGATGCATTTCAACGGCATAGAAAAATCAGTGCAGACTCATATCACCCTGTGGCAAGTCAGATTCGGCTTTTTTGTCCTGACTATGTAGCCAGTTCTGGCAAAAAATATGAGAAAAAATGAAAAAGGTGGCGATAGACCGGGGATTGTCAGTTGGCGTTCTCTCTAACTCACAATGTAAATCACTTCTTTGCTGCTGCGATTAGCTTCTGGGCTGCAAATCAATGGCGGCGCCAAATCTGGCCCATCGAGCATTGCCCAGACATACAAACGCCCGCTGGCACTTGTGCCTGCGGGCGTTTTGCAAGAGGGGATCAGCGCTTGCTGCGAAACTTGTTGCTGACCGAATCAATCCAGCTGAAGGTTTCCGGCAGTACCTGGTTCTTGGCGCGCTCTTTGGCTTTCTCGCGAGCCAGCTTGGAGGCTGCCTTGGCCGCTTCGGCGCGGTCGGCCACAATTTTCAGGCGACCCTCTTCGCGGATCTTGTTCCGCTCTCCGTTGGTCAGCTGGTGGTCTGCATTGGCTTGTGCCTTTTGCAATAACAAGGCTATCTCGGCTTTTTCGGCCTCGGTCAGATCTTTCATTTCCAGCTTTTTCACGGCGCGCTCCTGCGGCAGGGTGGTTAGACACCCTAACACAGTTGTGCCGATCACTTCTTATGCAATCGGCTTTCCGGCAGTAAAAATGCGGGTTTGTGCCAACTTTCTGTTATTTCGCTGCCACTTTCCCGCCTGTTTGCCACATTTCAATTTATGGCGAGCGGTGAGGGCAGCTCTTGCTCCTCCGGCTCGACGTGGATCAGCACGATGGCGTGGGGCAACTGCGCCATGATGGCGTGTTCGATGCGATCACAGATATCGTGGGCTTCGCCGATGCTCATCTCCGGGGGCAGGGTGAGATGGAAGTCGATATGGCGGCGGCGTCCGGCACGACGGCTGCGCAGATCGTGGAAACCGCTGGCGGCAGGGCAGCATTCGGTGATGATGCGGCTGGTCATTGCCAGCTCTTCCGGGCTCATACTCTGGTCGATCAGCGGCTGGAAGGCCTCGTTGAGCATGCTGATCGCCTCTCTGACAATAAAGATGGCGACCGCAATGGCGACCATCGGGTCGAGGATGGCGAGTGAATGGCCGAACAGACCGGCCAGCCAGATCCCGCCAAGACCGACGGCGACCCCGGTGGAGGTGAGCACGTCCGCCTTGAGATGAAGCGCATCGGCAGCCAGCGCGACCGACTCCTCCTCTCGGGCCACCTTGTAGAGGTAGGCAGAGACGCCGCTGTTGACCAGCGCCGAGATCACCATCACCAGTACGCCCCAGCCAATGCTCTCGATGGGGATGGGGGTGATCAGCTTGTCGACGGCTTCGAATATGATCCAGCCCGCGGCCAGCAAGATAAGCAGTGCTTCGATGACGCCGGAGACATTTTCAATCTTGTCGTGACCATAGGGGTGGCGCTCATCAGGCGGGAGATCGGACTTTTTCACCGCGAACAGGGCGATCAGGGCCGCCACCAGATCCATGGCGGAGTGGATCGCCTCCGAGATGATACTGACCGAGCCGCTGGCGAACCCGGCCACCATTTTCATGATGATCAGACTGATATTGGAGCAGACCGACACCATGGCGGCTCTGGTTTTTCTGTTCATGTCACAGCTTCCTGAATAAAAACGGATATTTCGGTGCGGCGCGTATTATATCCGGCTGACCGGAAATAACCTATTCGGTGTTGTAACCTGATGTTTCCGATGATATTGCGAATGCTTATTAAAATGGTGACCTCTTGCGCGGAAATAAATAATGAGAGGGATTTATATTTCTCCGTGAAAATATCTAGCCAACGATGACTTAATATAAGCGTGACAACATTTAATAATGCGAATTACTCTTTTTTGGTCTTTCCTGTTGAGGTCGTTTGGCCTCCCCTCTCAAGGGGCTGCACGCGACATCTTTTGGACGAGAATGAGGCTGGATCCGGATGCCGCTGGAGGGTATGCTGGGTCTGGTGATGGTCTTGCACCATCCCACCAAGCGTACTGAAGTTGATGATTCGGATGGCATGCTGGCTCCCATGAGGAACCAACTGTCTGGGTAACATTTTTGGAGTTTGATGATGAGTAACAAAGAACATCACAACGGCAAAGATGCCAAGAAAAAACCGCAGATGTCACTGAAAGAGAAACGCGAAGCCAAACGTCAGAAAGCAGAACTGAAAAACGGCAGCGCAATGAAGTAACGCTCCCCTACTGCTGTTCCTTCGGAGCCAGTACAAAGCCAGCCCTTACCGGCTGGCTTTTATGTTTGTGGCTCACGGCGTGGCGCCGTAAGCCGCGAAAATCTGGTGATAACGACCATCCTGACGCATCGCCTCAAGGCGCTTATCAAACAGATTGCGGGCATCGGCTGTTCGGAAGGCAAAGTGATAGACGGTGGGCGGGAAGAGGTCTGCTTGCCTGACCTGATTGCGCTCGTAGTGCTCGCCTGCCTGGGCGGTGGCGATCAGCTGGTCGAGGTAGTAGTAGAACACCCGCTCCTCCAGTACGACGGCATCCACCCTGCCGCGCATCAGCTGATGTACCTGCACCTGCTGCTTGGCTACCTCCTCATAGTGGGGATTCTGGTTGGCCATGGTGGCGAACGCGCCCCCCAGAATGATCCTTGCCCGTTGAAAGGCGGTTACCCGTTTTGAATGCAGGTCGTCCAGAGTACTGATGTGGGTGCTGCGCAGGGTGAAGATTCGGTTATGGAAGGTGATAACGGGCTGGGTCAGAACGTGAGGATCAACCATACCGGGTCTGACGTTGATGATGGCATCCAGCTTTCCTGACTCGAACAGGCGGAAGGTGCGCTCCAGCGGCAGAAATTCAAAGCTGGGCTCATAGCCGCTGCCAGTGAACGCCTCTTTCAGCAGATCCAGCTCAATGCCGCGATTCTCGCCTTCGATGACATAAGGGGGGATGGCAAAGCTAACCCCGACCTTGAGTTGCTTTGCCTGCAACTGGCCGGAGAACATGCTGGTCAGCATGAGCAATAAAGGGGTGAGCAGTTTCATTGCACTTTTCACAAAGCGCTCCTGTGGAGAATATCCATCACTGTAGGGGAGGCAACCAAAAAGCGTTATATCCCTTTCGGGCTGAGAGGTTCAGCCTGAGTGCATAAAAAAAGACCCTGAGTTATCAGGGCCTTTTCAATATTCTGTTCTTAGAACGGGATATCGTCGTCGAAATCCATCGGCGGCTCGTTATATACCGGCGGCGCAGATTGCGGCTGCTGGGCAGGACGGCCATAACCGCCTTGCGGCTGCATGTTCTGCTGCGGAGCCGGTGCCGGGCGCTGTTGATTCATCGGCTGCTGGGCAGGCATGCTCTGCTGCGGCTGACCCCAGTTACCCTGGGATTGGCCACCCATGTTCTGGCCCATACCCTGACCGCCTTGCGGACGACCACCCAGCATCTGCATCACACCCGTGAAGCTGTCGACCAGCACTTCAGTGGTGTAGCGCTCCTGGCCGCTCTGATCCTGCCATTTGCGGGTTTGCAGTTTGCCTTCCACATAGACCTGGGAGCCCTTCTTCAGGTACTCGCCAGCCACTTCGGCCAGCTTGCCCATGAAGACGACGCGATGCCATTCGGTACGCTCTTTCTGCTCACCGGTCTGCTTGTCGCGCCAGGTTTCGGAGGTAGCCAGAGTAATGTTGGTCACAGCACCGCCACTCGGCATGTAGCGTACTTCCGGGTCTTGCCCGAGGTTACCGATCAGAATGACTTTATTGATGCCTCGACTGGCCATAATCTCTCTTCCACCTTATTTACCGGCCAGGTCGAAACCTGGTCCAACACGACTAGATACCTGATTAGTTGCTGTGTGCGGGGCACAATGTCCCGCAGACGCATGTGACGGTCATAGTAACAGTTGCGAAGCGGATTGGCAGCATCCTTAACCTGCTTGATGTGCCAAAGGTAACTGTTGGCTCCTGCTGTAGTGATGGTCGGGTTGCAGCTGTTTTGGGCGCGTCCGGCATCACATTTCTGCCATATATTCCTGTTATGCTGGCCGATTGGCGAATTGGAATCGGTTTTTAAATCGACTAAAAACATATGGTTACGATATTTATGAGATCCATTCTCATACTTTTTTAATATTGTGCTCCCATACCTCCTTGGTAGACTCAGTCGGCCAGATTAGGTGGTTTACAGGTTCAAGGAAGAGCACACAATGAAAGCCGCATGCCCGATCGCACTGGTCACTGAAAATAATGTGCAGGCCAGCACATTTGCTGCATACCTCATCTCTCATTTGAGCCGTCCCGTCCAGCTAATCCACGAGATTAATCAGCTAGATAACCAGTGTGACGGCACGCTGTTTCTCATCGATCTCGACTATATCCGCTCCGGCCAGTCACTGGGCTGGAACCGGGCGATCTCCGAACGCTTTGGCATGGCGGCCACCGTGCTGCTCAATGCTCCCACTGCGACGGATCGCGACCTGCTGCTGATGTGGCCGCAGATTTGCGGTCTGTTTTTCCGTCAGGATCCGCTCGACCGACTGGTTGCCGGGTTGCAGAAAATCCTGTTGGGCGAGTACTGGATGCCGCGCCACCTGCTGTGCGAGCTGGTCGAATACTATCGCCAGGGCAATAGCTACCTGCTGCGTAACGACACCCTGCTGACTGCCAGAGAGCAGGAGATCATCCGTTATCTGATGACGGGCGCCTCCAATGTCGAGATCGCCGACAGCCTGTTTGTCAGCGAGCACACCGTCAAATCCCACCTCTATAACGTCTTTAAAAAGCTGAATGTGAAGAACCGGATCCAGGCGGTGAGCTGGGCCAAAGAGTATCTCGATGCTCCGGACTCCCACTGATGAAAGCGTTCTCTCTGGCATGTTGCCTTGTGCTGCTCTGGGGCTTCACGACCGTTGTGGCGGCCGAGGCCGATGCTCCGCTGGAGTCGGTACAGCCGGAGCAGGAGAGTGATCGGCTGGATGTGGATGGTTTGGTGCTGGACCGCACTTTTACCCGCTTCGGTCAGGGCTTTTATAACGAATTTACCCGGTTGCGCAGTGATGAAGACCCGAATGCCAGAGAAAATCTGACGATTCATGAGCGCCCGACTGCTCGCTGGGGCAGCCTGATCTGGATCACCCATAACCGGAAGGTGATTTTTAAAACCGCGCTCTCTCCCGGCCGCAATCAGCAGGAGCAGAGTGCCAAACTGGCTTGGTCACAGGTCAGGCAGACCCTCGAACAGCAGAAGATCGCGACCCTGTTCATGGATACCTTCGATTTGGAACATGATGAACTATAAGGATATTTCTCATGCGTGCCCGGTTATGGCTAGTTGCAGCACTGATAGCGCCAGCGCTCCATGCGTCGGAGCTTGTCTATCGCCCCGTCAACCCCAGCTTTGGGGGTAACCCTCTCAACAGCAGTCATCTGCTTGGCACCGCCAATGCGCAGAATGATTACAAGGATCCCGCCAGTGGCAGTGGTAGCAGCGGCACCTCGGCGCTGGATCGCCTGACCTCCAACCTGCAATCTCGCCTGATCAGCCAGCTGTTGGCCGATATCGGCAAGGATGGCAGCCAGAGCGGCAGTCTGGTGACCGATGATTTTGCCATCAATGTGGTGGATGAAGATGGCACCCTGGTGGTTTCGATCACCGACCGGGTGACCAACCAGACCACCATGATCGAAGTGAATGGCCTGATTGCTGATTGAGGGCGCGATGAAACGACAACTGTTATTGATAGTGCCCCTGCTTGCGCTGGCTGGCTGTGCGACCCATATTGGCTCGCCCGTTGCCGATGAGAAGGCAACCCTGATGCCGCGATCCGTCTCTTACAAGGAGCTGATCAGTCTGCCCAAGCCAAAAGGGAAAATTGTCGCGGCCGTCTACGATTTTCGCGATCAGACCGGTCAGTACCTGCCCGCACCGGCATCCAACTTCTCCACGGCGGTCACCCAGGGCGGGGTAGCCATGCTGAGCACGGCTTTGTGGGATTCCCAATGGTTTGTGCCTCTGGAGCGGGAGGGGCTGCAGAACCTGCTGACCGAACGCAAGATTGTGCGGGCGGCCCAGAACAAGCCCAACGTTCCCGGCAACAATGCCAATCAACTGCCCTCGCTGGTCGCCGCCAACATCCTGATCGAGGGGGGGATCGTCGCCTATGACAGCAATGTACGAACCGGTGGGGCGGGAGCCAAGTATTTTGGCATTGGCGCCAGCGGGGAGTACCGGGTCGATCAGGTGACGGTCAATCTGCGTGCCGTCGATATCCGTTCAGGCCGGATCCTGAACAGTGTCACCACCTCCAAGACAGTATTGTCGCAACAGGTGCAGGCCGGGGTATTCCGCTTCGTCGAGTACAAGCGCCTGCTGGAGGCCGAGGCCGGTTTCAGCACCAACGAACCGGTACAGATGTGTGTCATGTCGGCTATCGAGTCCGGAGTGATCCGGCTGATAGCCAATGGTGTACGGGACAATCTGTGGCAACTGGCCGACCAGCGGGATATCGACAATCCGATCCTGCAGGAGTACCTGCAAGACAACGCCCCGCTGCTTTGAGTTTTCCCTCTCTCGCAATGCCCTCCCTGGTGGAGGGCATTTTTTTGGCCTCTATCGAATACGACTTAAGACTTTCTGCTCAGCGACAGGGCGGTGTTTTTCATCCTCGAATCAGCGGAGTGCCTGATAGGCCGCCTCTTGTCTGACAGGGATACTGTGGGCGTTTTCCAACAAGGCGATGGCGCGATGAAACATCTGTTGAGTGCTCTCTTTTTTCTGCTGATATCGGGCGCCCCGCAACTCGCCGCAGAGCCTGCCGTCTTTGATGAGCTGGCGATGGCAAGCGAGCTGGATTCCGGTCTGCAGAACGACGGGAATCAGGCGCTGTTGTGGCAACTCGGTAGCGAGCAGCAACTGCACCTCACCCAGCAAGGGGAGCTGAATCAGGCGCGCCTGCTGCAACAGGGTTGGGCCAATGAGTTGGCGCTCTCCCAGGTAGGAGATGAGAACTGGGTCAATGGTGCGCAACTGGGTGAGGGCAATAGCGCCGAACTCTATCAGGCGGGCATCAATAACCGGATTTGGCTGCTGCAACAAGGCAGCGGCAATGAAGCCTGGATCAGTCAGCAAGGGGCAGACAATCAGGCCCGGGCGATCCAGCTGGGTGATGGCAATCAGGCCAGCATCGAGCAGAACGGAATCGGATTAACGGCCACCGTCATCCAGATGGGGGCCAATCAGCAAGTAAATGTCGTTCAAACCAACTGAGCCTAGGCTCAACCATTAGCACGAGAGGGAAATCATGTTTAAACGTACCATCATTGCCTCGGCAGTTCTTCTGGCGACCAGCACCGCTTGGGCGGCATCTACTGGCAACCAGGCTACGGTGAACCAGGCCCAGAGCGGCAATATCGCCACCATTAACCAGGTGGTGGGAAGCGTCGATAACAAGGCTAACATCGATCAAGCTGGTAACAACAACACAGCTGTTACCACTCAAAAGAATACCGGCCAGTCAGATGCCGATACTCGGCAGGTAGGTGACAGTAACGAGGGTTACATCTTGCAACAAGGTGACACTAACCTCTCCAAAGCCTCCATCGATACAAAGGGGAACGACAACTTTGCTGATGTGATTCAGCAATTTGAGAATGGCGGTGCGGTTGCCGGGGTTGTGCAGGATGGGGATCGCAACGACGCCAAGATCAAGCAAGATAATGGTGACTTAGCTGACTCCAGGATCACTCAAATCTCGGATGGTAATCGGGCTGTCATTAATAACCAGATATCCGATTTCGCTCGGGCGAGTGTACAGCAGCTAGAAGGGGGGGCTCACCAGGCTGACGTGACCCAGACAGCGGCTGATGGAGCCAACGCCGAAGTGGTACAACGTGGAGAGAGCAATATCACCAAGGTGCTGCAGGCAACCGGTAACTATGACTATGCACCGGCGGAAGGAACATCTGCAGTGGTGACTCAGAGTGGTTCTTTGAACAATGCAGACGTCACTCAATACGATAGTGCCAACGTAGCGACTGTTGAGCAAAGTGGAACCCGCGGTGAAGTGGTGACTCTGCAGCAAGGGTCTGATGCCGGGAATGGCAACGGCCTGTTGGCCAAACAGTCTGGAACCGGGGAGTTTGCTGACCTGACACAGGATGGTAATCGCAACCGGATTGAGACCGACCAGCAAGGTACTGGCAATGATGCCTTGGTCAACCAGACAGGTGATGACAACAAGGCCGTGGTCAACCAGTTAGCCAGCAGTACCGATGGTGCGGTCACCATTGATCAGGTAGGTAATGACAACTATGCCAATGCAGTGCAACAAGCAGGCAGCGGCAATACCATCGATATCGACCAGAACGGAACTGGCAACCAGGTTGCCTCTGCTCGTGATGGTGAAGGCAAAGGCGCCTGGACCTGGGGCTCGGACAACGAGCTGGTCGTTGCTCAGAAAGGCACTGACAACTGGGCCTATGCCGATGCGTCTCACTCTGAGTCTGTGGTCAAAGTGACCCAGGATGGTGAGTTGAACAATGCCAAGGTTGAGTCCTACTTGGGTAGCGAGAACAAGCTCACAGTGACCCAGAACGGCGCTGAGCACGAGGCCAATGTCTACGTCAATGCTGGGGTTGGTGGGGGGCGCAACACCGTTGATGTGGTGCAAAACGAAAGCTTTAATACTGCCAATGTGACCGTATTGGGCAGCGATAACCATGCCTATGTCTATCAAGGGGCTGGTAGCAACTGATGGTCATCTCCGGATTCAGGGGCCTGCGGGCCCCTCTTTTATTGGTGCTGCTCTGTGGGTTGATGCTGGTTCATCGCGTCGCTTCCCCAGCAAGCGCCAGGGGAAACGAGATGGAGCCCGATCCGTCGATCCGCTTGTCCCTCAATATTGCGCAGAACGAGCAGGGGCTGTCACTTGCGCCAACGCTGCTCAGCAAGCGCGACTTGACGGTGAGTGTCAGCTTGCTGGTGCATGGCGAAGGGGCGGCCGGGAGCACGACTCAGCGCCAGAGCCGTAATCTGTCGCTGCAGGCTGGAGTGGTCATGGCGGTTGGCAAAATAGGGCTGGGTTTGCGTTGTCCCTATCGGGTCGAGGTCACCGCTCTGATATGGCAAAACGAGCGGCTGCTGGTGGAGAAAAAAGAGCAGATGGCGTGCGCCGGATGATGCGCATTTCATCTCATGACTGTCTATTCATCCAGTAGTCTCTATGCCATACTGACTCGCTCAGGTTTCTGTATCGAGCGTGCAACAAGATGGAAAAGATCGTGGTCCGGGGTGCTCGCACCCACAACCTCAAGAACATCAATCTGACCCTGCCCCGCGACAAGCTGATCGTGGTCACCGGCCTCTCCGGCTCGGGCAAATCCTCTCTGGCGTTCGATACCCTCTATGCCGAGGGGCAGCGCCGCTATGTGGAGTCCCTCTCCGCCTATGCTCGCCAGTTCCTCTCCCTGATGGAGAAGCCGGACGTCGACCATATCGAGGGGCTTTCGCCCGCCATTTCCATCGAGCAGAAGTCCACTTCCCATAACCCGCGCTCGACCGTCGGCACCATCACCGAAATCTACGACTACCTGCGTCTGCTGTTCGCCCGGGTCGGTGAGCCGCTCTGCCCGACCCATGCCATTCCGCTTGCCGCCCAGACCATCAGCCAGATGGTGGATCAGGTGCTGGCCCAGCCGGAGGGGAGCAAGCTGATGCTGCTGGCCCCGGTGGTGCGTGACCGCAAGGGGGAACACACCAAGCTGCTGGAGAATCTGGCGGCGCAGGGTTATATCCGTGCCCGTATCGACGGCGAGGTGTGCGATCTATCCGACCCTCCCGCGCTGGAGCTGCACAAGAAGCACACCATCGAGGTGGTGGTGGACCGCTTCAAGGTGCGCGATGACCTTGCCCTGCGTCTGGCCGAGTCGTTCGAGACGGCGCTGACACTCTCCGGTGGCATTGTGCTGGTGGTGCCGATGGATGGCGAGGAGGGGGTCGATCCCATGACCTTCTCCGCCAACTTCGCCTGCCCGGAGTGCGGCTACTCCATGTCGGAGCTGGAGCCGCGCATCTTCTCCTTCAACAACCCTGCAGGTGCTTGCCCGACTTGTGACGGCCTCGGGGTGCAGCAATATTTCGATCCGGCCAAGGTGATCGGCGATCCGGCCATCAGTCTGGCCAACGGCGCGATTCGCGGCTGGGACAAACGTAGCTTCTATTACTTCCAGATGCTCAAATCCCTCTCCGAGCACTACAAGTTCGATCTGGAGACGCCGTGGGAGGATCTGCCACTGAAGACCCAGGATGTGATCCTGCGCGGTTCCGGTCGCACCGAGATCGAGTTCCGTTACATGAACGATCGCGGCGACGTGGTAGTGCGCAAGCACCCGTTCGAGGGGATCCTGCACAACATGGAGCGGCGCTACCGGGAAACCGAGTCCAATTCGGTGCGTGAAGAGCTCTCCAAATACATCGCCAACAAGTCTTGCTCAAGCTGCGGTGGCAGCCGGCTGCGGGAGGAGGCGCGCCACGTCTTCGTCGACAACCGCAACCTGCCGGCCATTGCCGAGCAGTCCATCGGCGATGCACTGGCCTTCTTCGAGGGGCTGAACCTCACCGGCCAGCGTGCCCAGATTGCCGAGAAGATATTGAAAGAGATCGTCGAGCGGCTCGGCTTCCTGGTGAACGTCGGTCTCAACTACCTGAGCCTGTCGCGCAGCGCAGAGACCCTCTCGGGCGGCGAAGCGCAGCGCATTCGACTGGCCAGCCAGATCGGTGCCGGTCTGGTAGGTGTCATGTATGTGCTGGACGAGCCGTCCATCGGTTTGCATCAGCGCGACAACGAGCGTCTGCTCAAGACACTCACTCATCTGCGTGATCTCGGCAACACGGTGATCGTGGTGGAGCACGACGAGGACGCTATCCGCCTTGCGGACCATGTGCTCGACATCGGCCCGGGAGCCGGGGTACACGGCGGGGCCATCGTCGCGCAGGGTACGCCGGAGGAGATCATTGCCAATCCCGAGTCACTCACCGGTGACTACCTCTCCGGTCGCAAGCAGATCGCCATTCCTGCCGAGCGCACGCCGCTCACCGGCAAGTGGTTGAAGCTCAAGGGGGCGAGCGGCAACAACCTGCGCAACGTCAACCTGGATCTGCCGATCGGAGTGATGACCTGCGTCACCGGCGTCTCCGGCTCCGGCAAGTCGACCCTGATTAACGATACCCTGTTCCGCATTGCTCACCGCGAGTTGAACAAGGCCACCGAATCCAGCCCGGCACCCTATCGCAGTGTCGAGGGGCTGGAGCATCTGGACAAGGTGGTGGATATCGACCAGAGCCCCATCGGTCGTACCCCACGCTCCAACCCGGCCACCTACACCGGCCTGTTTACCCCGATCCGCGAGCTGCTCTCCGGCACTCAGGAGGCGCGTTCCCGAGGCTACCAGCCGGGCCGCTTCTCCTTCAACGTGAAAGGGGGCCGCTGCGAGGCGTGCCAAGGGGATGGAGTCATCAAGGTGGAGATGCACTTCCTGCCGGACGTCTACGTACCGTGCGACGTCTGCAAGGGCAAGCG
>NZ_JAAKNE010000105.1:0-15401 GCF_049170755.1 Aeromonas sp. 604176 | reverse complement strand
AAGAGCGGCTACCTGCGCCCGCTGGCCTTTGTCGGCAACGTGGGGCTGGGGCTGCATCCGCCGCTGGATGCCAAGGCTGATCTGATAGTGGCTGCCCTGCCCTGGGGCGCCTATCTGGGGGAAGAGGGGCTGAAAAACGGGGTGGATGTGTGCGTCACCTCATGGAACCGGCTCGCGCCCAACACCATTCCCACCGGCGCCAAGGCGGGCGGCAACTATTTGTCATCCCAGCTGATCAGCCGCGAGGCCAAGCGCAACGGCTTCGCCGAGGGGCTGGCGCTGGACGTGAATGGCTACCTGAGCGAAGGGGCGGGTGAGAACCTGTTCCTGGTGAAGAACGGCGTACTCTTCACTCCACCTGCTACCGCCGCCATCCTGCCCGGCATCACCCGTGACACCATCATGACGCTGGCGCGTGACTTGGGTTACGAGGTGCGCGAGCAGGCGTTGCCCCGTGAGGCGCTGTACGTTGCAGACGAGATCTTTATGACCGGCACCGCCGCCGAAGTGACCCCGGTGCGCTCCGTCGATCGGATGAAGGTAGGGGCTGGCAGCCGTGGCCCGGTGACCGAGCTGCTGCAGAACGCCTTCTTCGGCCTTTTCAATGGCAAGACCGAGGACAAGTGGGGCTGGCTGACGCCCGTCAATGACTGATGAGAGAGGGGAGGCGCGGAGCCTCCCCGAGTCGCTTCCGGTGAGTGCTTCCCATAGGAGTCTTCACCAGGATCGATTCCGATCCACTCGTATCATCACCGCATAACGCATCGAGCCCATATGGGCATTCAGGGAGTAGAGACATGCCGAAGTTGAGATCCGCCACCACCACCCACGGACGTAACATGGCCGGGGCCCGCGCCCTGTGGCGTGCCACCGGAATGACCGATCAGGATTTCGGCAAGCCCATCATCGCCGTGGTCAACTCCTTTACCCAGTTCGTGCCGGGCCACGTGCATCTCAAGGACTTGGGGCAACTGGTGGCGCGCGAGATTGAAGCCGCTGGCGGGGTGGCCAAGGAGTTCAACACCATCGCCGTGGATGACGGCATCGCCATGGGCCACGGTGGCATGCTCTACTCCCTGCCATCGCGGGAGCTGATTGCCGATTCGGTGGAGTATATGGTCAACGCCCACTGCGCCGACGCTATGGTCTGTATTTCCAACTGCGACAAGATCACCCCGGGGATGCTGATGGCGGCCCTGCGCATCAACATTCCGGTGATCTTCGTCTCCGGCGGCCCGATGGAGGCGGGCAAGACCAAGCTCTCCGACCAGATCATCAAGCTGGATCTGGTGGATGCCATGATCCAGGGCGCCGATCCCAAGGTGTCGGATGCCCAGAGCGAACAGGTGGAACGCAGCGCCTGCCCCACCTGCGGCTCCTGCTCCGGCATGTTTACCGCCAACTCCATGAACTGCCTGACCGAGGCGCTTGGCCTCTCCCAGCCGGGCAACGGCTCGCTGCTGGCGACCCACAGCGACCGCGAGCAACTGTTCAAGCTGGCGGGTCAGCGCATCGTGACTTTGGCCAAGCGCTGGTATGAGCAGGACGATGCCTCGGCACTGCCGCGCAATATCGCCACCAAGGCGGCGTTCGAGAACGCCATGGCGCTCGACATCGCCATGGGTGGCTCCACCAATACCGTGCTGCACCTGCTGGCGGCGGCGCAGGAGGCCGGTGTCGACTTCACCATGGCCGACATCGACCGCATGTCCCGCAAGGTGCCGCAGCTCTGCAAGGTGGCGCCCTCCACCCAGAAGTACCATATGGAAGATGTGCACCGCGCCGGTGGCGTGGTCGCCATTCTGGGCCAGCTGGAAAAAGCGGGTCTGGTGCATGGGGATACTCGCACCGTGCTGGGTTGCTCTCTTGTCGAACAGCTCAATGAATATGACGTCAGCCGCCAGCCGAGTCAGGAGGTGGTGGACTTCTACCGCGCCGGCCCTGCCGGTATCCGCACCACCAAGGCGTTCAGTCAGGATTGTCGCTGGCCAGAGCTGGATCTCGACAGAGCCGAAGGCTGCATCCGCTCGCTGGATAACGCCTACAGCCAGGAGGGCGGCCTTGCCGTGCTTTCCGGCAACCTCGCGGTCAACGGCGCCATCGTCAAGACCGCCGGGGTGGATGAGGAGAACCTCACCTTCCGTGGTCCGGCCCGGGTGTTCGAGAGTCAGGAGAGCGCGGTGAGCGGCATCCTCGACGGCACCGTGAAAGCGGGCGAGGTTGTGGTGATCCGCTACGAAGGGCCGAAAGGGGGCCCGGGCATGCAGGAGATGCTCTACCCCACCACCTATCTGAAATCCATGGGATTGGGCAAGGCGTGCGCCCTGATCACCGATGGCCGCTTCTCCGGCGGTACTTCGGGTCTCTCCATCGGCCACGTCTCGCCGGAGGCCGCTTCCGGCGGCACCATAGGTCTGGTGGAGGATGGCGACATCATCAGCATCAACATCCCGGCCCGCAGCATGGTGCTGGAGGTGGCCGACAGCGTGCTTGCTACCCGCCGCGTCGCCGTGGAAGCCCGTGGCTGGAAGCCGCTCGATCGTCAGCGTCAGGTCTCCTTTGCCCTGCGCGCCTATTCCATGTTCGCCACCAGCGCCGATAAAGGCGCGGTGCGCGATCGCTCGATGCTGGGGGAATAAATCATGGTCTCTGCGGCGGATTATCTACGCAAGGTGTTGCTCTCCCCTGTCTACGAGGCGGCGCGGGTGACCCCCTTGCAAACCCTGAAGAAACTTTCCGAGCGGCTCGGCAACCATGTCAGCCTGAAGCGGGAGGATCTGCAACCGGTCCACTCCTTCAAGCTGCGCGGCGCCTATCACAAGATCGCCACCTTGACCCAGGAGCAGAAGGAGCGCGGCGTCATCGCCGCCTCCGCCGGCAACCACGCGCAAGGGGTCGCCCTGTCTGCGGCCAAGCTCGGCATCAAGGCGATCATCGTGATGCCCAAGACCACGCCGGATATCAAGATCGACGCAGTGCGCCGGCAGGGCGGCAACGTCATGCTGTTTGGCAACAGCTTCGACGAGGCTTACGGCGAGAGCCGCCGCCTCGCCGAGCTGGAGGGCTACACCCTGATCCCGCCGTTTGACGACGTCGAGGTGATCGCCGGACAGGGCACCATCGGCAAGGAGCTGCTGGAGCAGGATACCCATCTCACCCACGTCTTCGTGCCGGTGGGTGGCGGCGGGCTGGCCGCCGGGGTGGCGGTCTACATCAAACAGCTGCTGCCGGATGTGAAGGTGATCGGGGTGGAGGCGGAGGGCTCCGCCTGCCTCAAGGCCGCGCTGGCGGCCGGCGAGCCGGTCAATCTGGAGCGGGTCTCGCTGTTTGCGGACGGGGTGGCGGTCAAGCGCATCGGTGAGGAGACCTTTCGCCTCTGCAACCAGTATCTGGACGAAGTGGTGACCGTCTCCAACGACCAGATCTGCGCCGCGCTCAAAGACATCTTCGACGACTGCCGCGCCATCGCCGAGCCGTCGGGGGCCCTCTCGCTGGCCGGTCTCAAGGCCTACAGCGAGCGGGAGCAGGTGAAGGGCGGGCGGATGGCGGCCATTTTGTCCGGCGCCAACGTCAACTTCCACAGCCTGCGCTACGTGTCCGAGCGTTGCGAGATCGGCGAGAAGCGCGAGGGCATGCTGGCGGTGACCATTCCCGAGCGCAAAGGGGCCTTCCTCGACTTCTGCCGTCAGCTCGGGCCGCGCATGGTGACCGAGTTCAACTACCGCTACGCCGATGCCGAGCAGGCGTCGCTGTTCGTCTCGGTACGCCTCACCGGCGGTGACGAGGAGCTGGGCCAGATCATCGATCAGCTCGGCGGCAACGGCTATCCGGTGGTCAACATGACCGAGAGCGAGCTGGCCAAGAACCACGTGCGCTATATGATTGGCGGCCGCCCGGCCCGGCCCCTCGGTGAACGGCTCTACAGCTTCAAGTTTCCGGAGCAGCCGGGCGCCCTGATGCGCTTTCTGGAGACCCTCGGCTGTCGCTGGAACATCAGCCTGTTCCACTACCGCAACCACGGCGCCGACTACGGCCGGGTGCTCTGTGCGTTCGAGCTGCCGGACGAGGACGTGGCCGCCTTCCACGACTACCTGCGCGAGATTGGCTACGGCTGGAAAGAGGTGAGCGACGACCCCGCCTACCGGTTGTTCCTGGCCAGTTGATGGCGAGATCGCTATGAAGAAGGAGGGAGGCGTTGGCCTCCCTCTGTTTTTAGGCTGCAATTGGGAACTTCTGTCTGAGCCATTGAAATCCATGGGCCAGCGCCATCAGTAGCAGGGTGCCGGGCAGCACCGTTTGCCACAGGAAGGCTGGCTCTTGTCCTGTCATCAGGATCAGCAAGGGATTGGCGCCTGCCGGAGGGTGAAGAATATTCAGTCCCTGCATCAGTGCGATAGCCAGCCCGGTTGCCAGAGCCATCTGCATTTCAGCAGGGAGGGGAAGCAGGCCGATGACCAGTCCGACGCAGACCGTCAGCAGGTGACCACCCAGCACGTTTTTGGGGCGCGCCAGCGGACTATCTGGCAGGGAAAACAACAACACACAGCTGGCCCCGAAAGGTGCCATGACTAGCGCGACATGCCAGCTCAGATTGAGCCATCCCAATATTCCGATGGTGAGTGCGGCGCCCACACCTGCCCATAACGGGCCATACCATTTTGTCATCATGCTTTCCTCTTGGTTTGCCAGAACTGATTAGGCACATTAGGTAGACAGATCGGTGTACTTCAAGAGGCAAATCATGAGTGAGAAGCGTCAACAACTGGTGGCGACGGCCTACCGTCTGTTCAACCGTCATGGCTTTCATGCCACCGGCATAGATCGCATCTGGGCCGAGGCGGGGAGTACCAAGCGTACCCTCTATCGCCACTTCCCGACCAAGGATGCCTTGATTGAGGAGGTGCTGCTCGCTCGTGACCGGGAGTTCTTCGCCTTGCTTGACCAGCGGCTGGCCGGTGTGAGCGGACGTGAAGCTCGCCTCCAGGCGCTGTTCGATGGTTTCGCGGCGTGGTTTGGCCGCTCTGATTTCTATGGCTGCAACTTTATCAACGCCAGCGCCGAGTTTGCCGACCCACGCCATCCGGTGCGCAAGCTGGTGATGGCCCACAAGCAGGCGTTATTGGGCTGGGTGATAAACCAGCTCAACTGTTCTCTGGCACAGGCCACCGAGCTTTGCCTGTTGCTGGAGGGGGCGATCGTGATGGCTCACAGCTATCAGCAGCCACTGGCGTTGGAGCAGGCCAGAATGCTGGCAAAGACCATTTTGGCCGACGATGGCGCGATAATGCAGGCCGCTTCACACTCCTGAGATGCTGGTCATTTGAGGCTGCGTTCGGATGGGATACCCTGAATAGCGGAGAGGCCGCCTGACGGCTTCACACAGGGAAGAGTGCGCACTCAGGCGCCCATAACGACTTATTGCAGAGGCGAAAATATGAATAAATCCATGCTTGCCGTATTGGTCAGTGGTTTGCTGGCGGCCGGAGCCGTGCAGGCCGCTGCTCAGGACAATACCTGGTATGTCGGTGGCAAGGCCGGTTGGTCCAATTACTATGGCGTTGACCACAACCAGTATGCCGAGTCGATTGCCCAGACGTTGGGTAATACCAGCGAGAACACGGATGATCTGGGTCTGGGTCTGTTCGCCGGTTACCAGCTCAACCCCAACCTGGGGTTCGAGCTGGGTTATGACTGGCTTGGCAAATACGACACCACCTCGGGCACCGGCGCCAATACCCTCAATACCGAAGCCAAGAGCCAGATGATTCAGGCCACCATGAAGATCAGCTTCCCGGCAACGAATGTGCTCGATCTTTATGGCCGGCTCGGCGGTGCCTATGCCTGGACGGATAGCGAGATCAGCTTCGCCAATAGCAGCGAGACCGGTAAAAAGCATGGCGCCGCATTTGTCGGGGCGCTGGGTGCCGAGTACGCCATCGATCGTGACTGGGCCGCCCGTCTGGAGTACCAGTACACTACGCCGCTGGGAGATGCCTCTCTCGATCGCTCAGGCATCGAGCTGGATAACGGCCTGATCTCGTTCGGCATGCTCTATCGTTTCGGTCAGCAAGGTGGTGAGGTTGCTGTGCCGGCGCCAGCTCCGGCAGCCGAGCCTGCCCCGGCTGTGGTGGTGGAGCCCAAGACCTTCAGCCTTAGTTCCGATGTGCTGTTCGAGTTCAACAAGGCGACCCTGAAACCTGCCGCCAGCCAGGCGCTCGATGCCCTGTTCAGCCAGATTGTGGCGGCCAATCCGAAGGATGGCGTCGCGACCGTGGTCGGTTATACCGACCGCATCGGCTCCGACAACTACAACCTGGCCCTCTCCGAGAAGCGGGCCCAGAGCGTGGCCAGCTATCTGGTAGCCAAAGGCTTGTATGCTGACAAGGTGCGGGTCGAAGGGCGTGGCAAGGCCAATCCGGTTACTGGCAACAACTGCGCCAGCCGTTCCAAACAGGAGCTGATTGCCTGTCTGGCACCGGATCGTCGGGTTGAAATCCATCTGGAAGGGGTTTCCCAGCCGGCGCAGTGATGCTGCGGCTAGAGATGGGATTCGAGAAGAACGGGAGGCCAGGCCTCCCGTTTTCTATGGTCAGCGTGATCGGATGGTGGTGCAGACCTGATTTGCCAGCATCATGAGTTATCGAATCTTTTCCTAATAGGAATAGTTATTATATTTCCAGGAAATTACAGGATAAAAAATAGAATTAAACTTTGCGCCTGAAGATTCTTTTGGTTAGAATCTCTGCGTGTTATCAATAGACAGGTAAATATTATGGACTGCGACAGTTGTAGCCGATTGCAAATCGCGATGCGGGTTTACCAGAGCTGAGGCCGAATATTTTATCTTCTCTCTCACTCTGATTGCTCGAATCACAAGCATAGAGTGCAGCATCTATATGAGTCAGCATCGACTCTCACAACCTCTTTATCCCGCCTTCATCAGGGATTACGGTTGTAAATCTGGATCGTTCCGCTCATCTGCGAGCCATGCGCGCCTCGCGACCCCTGCAATTGAACGCTTCATCATGCATCCCGGTACTGCCCGTCAGGGCCGTCACAGCGTCGGAACCATGCATCCGTGCCGTGGTCGGGAAGGGATCAAGCGTAAAATAACAAGATGGATAATCTCATATTGAAAACTATTTCGTTTTCGATATGGCAGGTTGCACATTAAAATAAATGATGTGATTGATTAATATATTTCGGCGGTGGCAAGGGTCGCGCTGTAATATTTCTATAGGCGTGGTTTTCTCCGATGTTCTTACCCGCCAGATATCACTGATACTATTTCCTGCCCGCATCCAGTTATTTCAAACTGTCGTAATCCTGATTTTCTTTATGGGTGATGCCGCTCTAGTTGCGGGATCACCGGATTGGTTCGCTGATAATGCAGACTCGCGGCCATGCTTGCCAACGACAGTGTGTATCGCTGTCCATGGTTCGTCCGGCCCTCTCTCCACCCCACTCGGAGGATATCGTATGACCGAAGAGCCCAAACCTCGACCCTCGGGGTTCACGTCTCCCCACTCCTGATCCCCCCTGCGGGGACGGGATGCGGTGTTCTGACCCCTGATCTGACCCAACCATGCAGGTTAGCTCGACGGCAGACATTTGTCTGACGAGCCGCCCCGTGCGCGCCAGTTGAGCGTGCCGGCAACGAGTCGGGTTCACAGCTTTCGATATCAGTACTGACGCCTGGCCTGGCCCGCGACAGGGCCCTTCTGCAAGCGAAAATCAGGATTTAAAGTTATGAAGCAACAACATACTGCCAGCCGGCACAAGCAACAGGGGTTCGTCGCCCCGGGCCGTGCCAATGAGAAGCTCTCCTCCCGGGTGCTCGACGAGGCCGACAAGTCCCTCGAATACACCCTCACTGCCGTGCGCGGCAATATCGACGGCCTGACCGCGACCGAGGCGGCCAATCGTCTGGTCCAGTTTGGCCCCAACGAGGTGACCCACGACAAACCGCCTCATCCATTGATCCAGCTGCTGCACGCGTTCAAGAACCCCTTCGTGATGGTGCTGATCGTGCTCGGGCTGGTCAGTTACGTGATGGACGTACTGATGGCTGAGCCCGGCGACGAGGACTGGGTCAAGGTGATCATCCTCGGTGTCATGGTGGGCTTGAGCGGTCTGCTGCGCTTCTGGCAGGAGTACCGTTCCGCCAAGGCGGCCGAGGCGCTCAAGTCGCTGGTGCGCAATACCGCCACCGTACAGCGTCGTCCCTCGCCGGGCGCCACCCCCCAGCGCAAGGAGGTGGCAATGACCGAGCTGGTGGCCGGAGACATAGTGCACTTGCAGGCGGGGGACATGATCCCCGCTGACATCAAGCTGATCGAATCCCGCGATCTCTTTATCAGCCAGGCGGTGCTGACCGGTGAAGCGTTGCCGGTGGAGAAGTACGACACCCTGGGCGCAGTGGCCGAGAAGTCGGCAGACGGCAACAGCACAGGGGACGTGGGGTTGCTCGACCAGCCCAACATCTGCTTCATGGGCACCAATGTGGTGAGCGGTACAGCCAAGGCTGTGGTGGTGGCCACCGGCAGCGACACCTACTTCGGTTCGCTGGCCCGCAACGTGGTGAGCCACAAGCGCATCGAGACCAGTTTCGATCGCGGCGTCAATAGCGTTACCAGGCTGCTGATCCGCTTCATGCTGGTGATGGTGCCCATCGTCTTTATGCTGAGTGGCATCAGCAGTGGTGACTGGATGTCGGCGCTCACCTTCGCGCTGGCGGTGGCGGTAGGGCTCACCCCCGAGATGCTGCCGATGATCGTCTCCGCCAACCTGGCGCGAGGGGCGGTGGCCATGGCCAAGCGCAAGGTGGTGGTCAAACGGCTCAACTCGGTGCAGAACTTCGGTGCCATGGACGTGCTCTGCACCGACAAGACAGGTACCCTGACCCAGGACAAGATCATCCTCGAGCACCACTACGACGTGCGTGGCAACCGGGACGACCGGATCCTGCAGCTGGCCTGGCTCAACAGTTATCATCAGAGCGGCATGAAGAACCTGATGGACATCGCGGTGATCGAGCATGCCGATGTGCTGGGAGCTGGCTGCAAGCCGGCTGGTTACAGCAAGGTGGATGAGTTGCCATTCGACTTCGTGCGCCGCCGGCTATCGGTGATCGTACAGGATGAGCGTGGCCAGCAGCTGATGGTCTCCAAGGGGGCGGTGGAAGAGATGCTGGCCGTCTCCAGCCAGATCGCCGATGGCCAGGAGGTGCGGGATCTGACCGACGCCGATCGCCTTGCCCTGCTGCGCCAGAGCGAGGAGTTCAATGCCGAGGGCTATCGGGTATTGATCGTGGCGACCCGCGAGATCTCGGCAGGCGAGTGCAAGCAGAGCTATCGTACCAGTGATGAGGTCAATCTGGTGGTGCGCGGCTTCCTCACCTTCTTCGATCCGCCCAAGGATTCGGCCGCACCGGCCATCCGTGCGTTGAACGACTATGGTGTGGCGGTCAAGGTGCTGACCGGTGACAATCCCATCATCACCAGCAAGGTGTGTCGTGACGTAGGGCTGGAGCCCGGCTTACCGCTGCTCGGCAAGGATATCGAAGGAATGGATGACGTGGCGTTGTGCGAGGTGGTCAAGCAGACCACCATCTTCGCCAAGCTCACCCCGCTGCAGAAGTCGCGGGTGGTGAAGGCGCTGCAGGCCAACGGCAACACCGTCGGTTTCCTCGGTGACGGCATCAACGATGCGCCGGCGCTGCGGGATGCGGACGTAGGGATCTCGGTGGACAGCGGTGCCGACATCGCCAAGGAGACCGCCGACATCATCCTGCTGGAGAAGAGTCTGATGGTGCTGGAGGAGGGGGTGATCAAGGGGCGCGAGACCTTTGGCAACATCCTCAAGTACCTCAACATGACCGCCAGTTCCAACTTCGGCAACGTCTTCTCGGTGCTGGTGGCTTCCGCCTGGCTGCCATGGGCACCCATGCTGGCGATGCAGATGCTGATCCAGAATCTGGTGTATGACGTCTCCCAGATGCTGCTGCCGTGGGACAAGATGGATCCCGAGTTCCTCAAGCGACCGCGCAAGTGGGAGGCGAGCAACATCAAGCGCTTCATGCTCTGGCTTGGCCCGACCTCGTCGGTGTTCGATATCAGTACCTATTGCCTGATGTGGTTCGTGTTCGGTGCTGGCGCCCTCTATGCCACCGCCAACGGCAGTATGGATCCGCTGGTCAACGGTCAGGCCATCATGAACTCCGGCTGGTTCATCGAGGGGTTGGTGTCGCAAACGCTGGTGGTACATATGCTGCGTACCCGCAAGATCCCGTTCCTGCAGAGTACCGCTACCCTGCCGGTGCTGCTCTCCACCTCGATCGCCATTGCCATCGGTTGCTACCTGCCCTTCTCGCCTGTGGCTGAGCACTTCGGTTTCATCACTCTGGATGGGCCCAAGTACTTCATGTGGTTGGTGATTACCATGCTGGCCTACATGGGGCTGACCCAGACCGTCAAGACCATCTACATCAAGCGCCACGGCCAGTGGTTCTGATGAAGAGTTAGCAAAAAGGCCGGGGTGATCCCGGCGCGACGGAAAAAGAGAGCCAGTCCGCGCAAGCGGACTGGCTCTCTTTATTTGGTGTGACCCGACTCCCTTGTTGGCGAGTACCGGTCTGTGACTCAGAGCTTGAACAGCGGGCGCAGGCGGATGCCGATCAGGCTGCCGGCGAGGGCCATCAGCATCCAGACCCAGCCGTGCAGGCTGCCGGAGGCGGTACCGTCGAAGAAGCCGCCGAGGTTGCAGGCGCTGTACATGGCTCCCATCCCCATCAGCAGGCCGCCGAGGATGGAGGCCAGACTGTTGCCGATCCGCATCGGGGCGAAGTTGCCACCACCGCTGATGCAGCGCGCCAGCATGGCCCCCAGAATGCCGAGCCAGAACATGCCGACCATGGGGTTGATGAAGAGCGGCTGGGCCAGCTTGGGGTTGCCCTCGAACAGGCCGAACAGAGAGGCGCCGCGCAGCGCCATGTCATAGACGGCGCCGGTGATGGTCCAGGCCGAGCCGTGCAGGGCGACGACAATAGAGTTGAGTATGGCGATGATGATGCCGCCGGTCAGCACGGTGAAGCGGCCATCGCGCCAGAACAGATTGCCGCCGCTGAAGAGGGGCTTGAGTTCGCCGGTACGCTTGAGTTCGCTCTTGCGAAACAGCAGGAACAGCACGGCGACCAGCGCCAGGTTGAGCAGCATGCCGCTCCAGATATTGCCGGTCAAATCCTTGGCCAGCACCACATGGCTGGAGAAGGTGGCCTCCAGTTCGGGGCGGAACTGGTTGCTGATAAGGGTGCCGATGCCGTAGCAGATCAGCACCAGCCAGAAGCGGGGTTGTCCCTCGCCGCAGCAATAAAGAGTGCCGGTTGCACAGACGCCTGCCAGCTGCATGCCGATGCCGAACAGGAAGGCACCGACGATGAAGGGAATGCCGATAGCCATCACGTTACCCACCATGGCATCGCCAAACAGGGCGTGGCTAAAGGAGAGGAAGGTGGTGAACAGCAGAATTTCGATGGCGATGGTGAGCAGGTGAACCCGCACATAGTAACTGTTGCGCTTGGTCAGCATCTCGCGCCAACCGAAGACGATGCCGAAGCGGCTGAAGGAGAGGGTGAAGCCGAAGCCGAATCCGATCAGGGCCATCAGAGCCCATTTCATACCAAAGGTGTTGCCAAGCCAGAGTAACGCTCCCCCCGCGATTGCCACGATGGGGAGCGACCATTTTCGAGTCATAGCTGTAATTCCTTATAGCTGGATGGAGAATAGGGAGTGCGGATCCTATTCCCACATTGAGTCCAAGGCTACCGGTTTAACAGGTCAGGGAGCGAGAAAATGGCATATCGCTTCTGATGACTTTGTTAGCTACTGATTTGATTTTGAAGGCTTTATATTGCTCGTTGCAGCAGGACGCTTGCCGTTGCGCAGCCCATCCAGCGTGAAGATCAGCAGCGCGCTCCAGATACAGGCGAAAGTAAGAGCCTTGTCCATTGCCAGCTCCTCGCCGTAGAGAGTGACAGCGAGGATGAACATCAGGCTGGGGCCTATGTACTGGAAGAAGCCCAGGGTGGAGAGCTTGAGCCGTGTCGCAGCGGCGGTGAAGCAGAGCAGAGGGGCTGTGGTGACGGCGCCAGCAGCGATCAGCAGCAGGTTGAGGTGCCAGTCGTTCTGGGTGAGATGGCTGGTGGGGCTGTCGGCAATGCCCCACAGATAGATTGCTGCCGGTGGCAGCATGATCATGGTTTCGATCAGCAGGCCGGTAAGTGCATCGAGGGCCAGTTTTTTGCGCACCAGCCCATAGATGGCAAAGCTCGACGCCAGCACCAGCGCAATCCAGGGCAAGGAACCAAAGGCGATAAGCTGGATCGCCACCCCGGCAAAGGCCAGCGCCACTGCCCACCACTGCAGGCGGCGCAGCTTCTCGCTCAGAAACACCATTCCCAGCAGCACGTTGAACAGCGGGTTGATGTAGTAGCCGAGGCTGGCATCCAGCATATGGCCGTTGTTGATGGCCCAGATGAACAGCAACCAGTTGCCGCCGACGGTGACCGAGGTAAACGCTAGGGTGAGCAGCACTTTTGGCTGGCGCAGTACCGCCTGCACCTTGTGCCACTGGCGCCCTGCCAGGGTGAGTACCATCAGCAGTACGCAGGACCAGATCATCCGGTGGGTCAGGATCTCGGCGGCCGGGACGGCAGAGATGGTCTTGAAATAGATGGGGGCTATGCCCCAAAGGGTATAGGCGCACAGGGCGTAGATGACGCCCTGACGCTGGATCTGTTGCGGCATGCGGATGACCTTTACTGAAGCGTTGGATGCGGGAAAACATCGCAAAAAATCAGTGTAGCGATCCTTTTGCGGGGAAAGAAGCGAATAAACGAAGTTTGAGGGATAGGAGGAGTGTGGCTGGCAGGTCAGCCTTTACCGCGACGGATCTTGTCGACGTCCATCAACAGCCACAACATCAGGGCGATGGCGGAGATCCAGGGGCCCCAGGTCACGTAGGCCTCGCCGTGCCCCAGCACGAAAAACAGCAGGGGCAACCCGATCACCAGAAAAAGTACGCTTCCCAGAAAAAATAGCATTTTTGTCTTTATATTTAATGGTTTGCTTATTTGATGATTATATCGATTGTGCCGCCTGATGGAAGACCAAAATGCAAAAGGGGGGATTTCTCCCCCATTGCTGATGATGATGGCTATATATACCTTTATTCGAGCTGGATCCAGGTACTTTTCAGCTCGGTGTACTTCTCCAGCGCGTGCAGCGACTTGTCACGACCGTTACCAGACTGCTTGAAGCCACCAAACGGCATGGTCATGTCGCCGCCATCCCAGTTGTTGACGAATACGGTGCCAGCACGCAGGGCGCGGGAACCCTTCACCGCCTTGTTGAGATCCGCGGTCCAGATCGCCGCCGCCAGCCCGTAGTCGGTGTCGTTGCCCAGAGCAATGGCCTCTTCGAGCGTGTCGAAACCGGTCACTGCCAGCACAGGGCCGAAAATCTCCTCGCGGAAGATCCGCATCTCGGGTGTCACCTCGTCGAAGATGGTGGGCTCGATATAGAAGCCGCCGCTCTCAAGATTGGTGCGTTTGCCTCCCAGCAGTAGCTTGGCTCCCTCCTGCTTGCCAATCTCGACATAGCGCAGCACCTGCTCCATCTGGATGTGATCCACCATGGCGCCGATGCGGGTCGCAGGGTCGAGCGGGTTGGCTGAGATCCACTCGCGGGCATGGGCCAGCAGTCGCTCCATAAATTGCGGCTTGATGCTGTTTTGCACCAGCAGGCGAGAGGCGGCGGTACACACCTCGCCCTGGTTGTAGAAGATGGCGCCAGCGGCGCTCTTGGCCGCGGCATCCAGGTCCGGCGCATCCGCCAGTATGATGTTGGGGCTCTTGCCGCCGCACTCCATAAAGGCGCGCTTGAGGTTGGACTTGCCGGAACACTCCACCAGGTGCTTGCCGATTTTGGTGGATCCGGTGAAGGTGATGCAATCCACATCCATGTGCATGGCCAGCGCCTCGCCCACGGTATGGCCAAAGCCCGGGAGTACGTTGAACACGCCGTCAGGAATGCCTGCCTCCTTGGCCAGACCTGCGATACGCAAGGCGGTCAGGGGGGACTTTTCGGAAGGTTTGAGAATGACCGAGTTGCCGGTAGCGAGCGCCGGCCCCAGCTTCCAGCAGGCCATCACCAGCGGGAAGTTCCACGGCACGATGGCGGCAACGACCCCGAGCGGTTCCCGGGTCACCAGCGCCAGGGCGGATTCCTCTACCGGCGCGACTTGATCGTAGATCTTGTCGATCGCTTCGGCGTTCCAGGCGATGCAGTTGGCGGCGGCAGGGGCATCGTAGCCCATGGCATCGCCGATGGGTTTGCCCATGTCCAGCGACTCCAGCAGTGCCAGCTCCACCTTGTTGAGACGCATCAGTTCGGCGAAGCGCTGCATGATCAGCTTGCGCTGTTTCGGCGGCAGGCCGCTCCAGCGCTTGTCGTTGAAGGCATCACGCGCGGCCTGTACCGCCAGCTCGGCATCGGCGGCATCGCAGGCTGCTACCTTGGTCAGCAGCTTGCCGTTGGCCGGGTTGATACAGTCGAAGGTGGCACCATTGACGGCATCCCGATAGCTACCGTTGATAAAGGCTTGTGAGGGCAGGGTCAGATGGGCGGCCTTGTGTTGCCACTGGGCCAGGGTCAGGTCACTCATGTTCACTCCTTGAACCGGCAAAAGTCATTGTCCGCGTATCAATATGCTAAACATCCTGCCACTTGTAAATCCATTTTGTAACAATTCATTAAACATTGGCGGCTGGCTGGCCCCTTATCACCCTGTTAGAAACTGGCGGGGGTATTGGCCGAAATCAATACGCACTCCTGCTCGCCCACATTGCGAAAACGGTGAGGAGTGCGGCTGTCGAAGTAGTAGCCGTCCCCCGGTGTCAGCAGGTAGATCTGCTCACCCACGGTCACTTCAACCTCGCCCTTGATGACGATGCCGCACTCTTCACCCTCGTGGCTCAGCATGTCGTCGCCAGTGTCGGCGCCCGGTGGCAGCACCTCCTGCAACATGCCGATGGCACGGTTGGCACGGCTGTGGCCCACCAGCCGGTAGCTAATGGGGTGAGTGCCGAGATCCGGCATATCGGCGGCGCGAAAGATCACTTCGGAGTCCATTTCGGTCTCGTCAGTAAAGAAGCTGGCCAGTGACATGGGGATCCCTTCCAGCACCTTGCGCAGGGAGGCAACTGACGGGCTCACCTGATTCTTTTCGATCTGGGAGATGAATCCGTTGGTCACGCCCGAGCGTTTGGCCAGCTCGCGCTGGGAGAGGGCCGCCTTGGTGCGAACCGCCTTGAGACGGTGACCGATATCCATCGATAGACACTC
>NZ_JAAKNE010000104.1:0-15443 GCF_049170755.1 Aeromonas sp. 604176 | reverse complement strand
AGATTGCTAGAATGGCCGAAAACAAGGAGGCCAAGATGGACTTGCGACTGAGACCCTACAAGGGAAAACGCCCGCAACTGGGCAAACGGGTGTATGTAGACCCCTGCGCGACACTGGTGGGCGATATCGAACTGGCCGACGACGCCAGCATCTGGCCCATGGTGGCGGCGCGGGGGGATGTGAACCATATCCGCATCGGCGCCCGCAGCAATATTCAGGACGGCACCGTATTGCACCTGACCCGCAAGAGCGCCAGCAATCCGACCGGCTATCCGCTGCTGATTGGTGAAGATGTCACTGTGGGTCACAAGGCGATGCTTCACGGCTGCACCATCGGCAACCGGGTGCTGGTCGGCATGGGTGCCATTCTGCTTGATGGCGTCGTGGTTGAAGATGATGTGATGATCGGCGCAGGTTCGCTGGTGCCACCGGGCAAGCGACTCGAGTCGGGCTTTCTATATATAGGGAATCCCGTCAAACAGGCTCGTCCGCTCAAGCCCGCCGAGATCGCCTTCCTCAAGACCTCGGCCGACAACTATGTCCTGCTCAAGGATGAGTATCTGCAAGAGACCTGATAGGGCTGGCAAAAGCAGGAAGCCCGGCATAATGCCGGGCTTCGCTTCTTATATAGCTATATAACCGTGCAAAACGGCTGACCGAAAATCAGTGGGCCTGATCCCAGTTGTCGCCGGTACCCGCTTCAACCAGCAGCGGCACATGCAGTTCGGCAGCAGCCGACATCTTCTCCTTGATGATGGCGATGTACTCCTCCAGCTTCTCTTCGCGGATCTCGAACACCAGTTCATCGTGTACCTGCATCAGCATGCGGATCGACTCATCCTCGATACCGCGAATCCAGCTGTCCACGTTGATCATGGCGCGCTTGATGATATCGGCGGCCGTGCCCTGCATCGGGGCGTTGATGGCGGCCCGTTCGGCTGCCTTGCGCAGACCAGCGTTGCGGGACTTGATATCCGGCAGATAGAGGCGACGACCAAACAGGGTCTCGACATAACCCTGAGCTTCCGCCTGCTGGCGGGTACGCTCCATATACTCCAGCACGCCCGGGTAGCGTTCGAAGTAGAGATCCATGTACTTCTGCGCCTCGGCACGGCCGATACCCAACTGCTTGGCCAGACCGAAGGCACTCATGCCGTAGATGAGGCCAAAGTTGATCGCCTTGGCGCTGCGGCGCATGTCGGTGGTGACCGCATCGAGCGCCACGCCGAATACCTCGGCGGCAGTCGCCTTGTGGATGTCCTTACCCTCGGCAAAGGCGGTCAGCAGCCCCTTGTCACCGGAGAGATGCGCCATGATGCGCAGCTCGATCTGGGAATAGTCCGCCGCCACCAACTTGTAACCGGCGCTCGGAATAAAGGCCTGACGGATCCGGCGCCCCTGCTCGTTGCGCACCGGGATGTTCTGCAGGTTGGGATCAGATGATGACAAACGGCCCGTAGCCGCTACCGCCTGATGATAGGAGGTGTGCACCCGCCCGGTCCGGGGCTTGATCATCAGCGGCAACTTGTCGGTGTAAGTGGACTTGAGCTTGGCCAGACCGCGATGTTCCATCAGCAGTTGCGGCAGCTCATAGGTCTCCGCCAGCTCGGCCAGCACCTCTTCTGCGGTGGACGGTGCCCCCTTCGGAGTCTTTTTGATGATCGGCAGGCCCAGCTTGGTGAAGAGGATCTCCCCAAGCTGCTTGGGTGAGGAGAGGTTGAACTCCTGTCCAGCCAGCTCATGGGCCTGCTTCTCCAGCTCCGCCAGACGCACTTCGATCTCCTGGCTCTGCTGGTGCAGCAACTTGGGATCGATGGTGGTGCCGAGCAACTCCATCCGCGCCAATACCGGCAGCAGCGGCAGCTCGATCTCGCTGAATACCCTAGCAAGGCCCGGTACGGCCTCCAGCTGACTCCACAGGGTCTGGTGCAGGCGCAAAGTGATATCGGCATCTTCCGCCGCATAGGGGGCAGCCTGCTCCAGCTCGATCTGGTTGAAGGTGAGCTGTTTCACTCCTTTGCCCGCGATATCTTCAAAGGAGGTGGTCTCGACCCCGAGGTAACGCTTGGCCAGCGAATCCATGTCGTGACGGCTGGCGGTTGAGTTGAGCACGTAGGACTCGAGCATGGTGTCGTAGGCGATGCCCTGCAGGTCGATGTCATGGTTGAGCAGCACGTTGCGATCGTACTTGAGATTCTGCCCCACCTTGAGACGGGTCGGATCTTCCAGCAGCGGTTTGAGCTTGCCCAACACCACAGCCTCGCTCAGCTGTAACGGTGCCCCCAGATAGTCATGGCCAAACGGCACATAAGCAGCCTTGCCCGGCTCAACCGCGAAGGAGACGCCGACGATCCGCGCCTCCATATAGTCGAGACTGGTGGTTTCGGTATCGAAGGCAAACAACGGTGCCGCTTTCAGCTGTTCCAGCCAGCCGTCAAACTCGGCTTCGTCCAGAATGCAGCGGTAGTCGGTTTCGATGGCGGCAACCGGAGCGGCGCTCTCATCGCCAGCCTCGTCTTGTCCGGCGCTCTCGCTGCCCTCTTCACCACCGGATTCCAGCTCCTTGATCAGGTTGCGCAGCTCGTATTCGCGATAGACCGCCAGCAGGGACTCCTTGTCGACCGGCTTGAGCAACAGCTCTTCCAGACTCTGTTCCAGCTCGACATCGGTCTTGATGGTCGCCAGTCGATAGGAGAGGCGCACCTGCTCTTCCTGCTCGCGGAACTTGTCGGCGAACGCCTTGGAGCCGCGGAAACCGAGCGCAGCCACCTTGTCGAGGTTGGCGGCGATCTCGTCGATGCTGCCGATCCCCTGCAGCAGGGCCAGTGCGGTCTTCTCGCCGACACCGGTCATGCCGGGGATGTTGTCCACCTTGTCCCCCATCAGGGCCAGATAGTCGATGATGAGCTCGGGCGGTACGCCAAACTTCTCGATCACCCCTTCCCGATCGGTCTTCACATCTTTCATGGTGTCGATCAGGGTGACATGGTCGGAGACCAGCTGTGCCATATCCTTGTCACCGGTGCTGATCAGCACCGGCAGCTGCTTCTCGGTCGCCTGGCGGGCCAGGGTGCCGATCACGTCGTCGGCCTCCACCCCCTCCACCATCAGGAAGGGGAAACCCATCGCCTTGATCATCTGGTGGATAGGGGCAACCTGGCTGCGCAGATCGTCCGGCATGCTGGCGCGGGTCGCCTTGTACTCGGGATAGATGTCGTCGCGGAAGGTCTTGCCCTTGGCATCAAACACCACGGCCACATGACAGTCAGGATATTGCTTGCGCAGGCTGCGCATCATGTTGGCCATGACACGGACGGCGCCGCTCGGCAAACCGGTCGATGTGCGCAGATCAGCCTGCTGGGAGGCGAAGAAGGCGCGGTAAAGATACGAGGAGCCGTCGACCAGAATAAGGGGGTTGCTAGGGGCCATGAAATCGTCCTGCCAGAGATAAACAGCCGCTAGGATGCCACAGGGCCCCCCTCACACCAAGGGGCGCAGCAACAGCACACAGCGCCTGATAAAGGGACTCAATCTGTGGATAACTCTGTGTTCAAAAATGGGGCGCATCAGAGTGCACAGTGATAAAACTGTGCATAAGAATATAAAAAGCCATTAAAAACAATGAATTGAGATCGTAAAAACAGATCGCAAGACAGTTGGAATGATCTCGATCAATGTGGAAAAAGATTTAAGGGAGTAGGTACGGCAGGATCCAAAACGAAACAATCCTAGCACAGCAAGATGACTTGACCAGCGGAGGGCGAGCGATAACCATACAAAAGTACAACAATCCATCCTGGCTCACATTTTCAACAACGAGGAGTTTGCCATGAAAAAAGTGGCCGTGATTTTGAGTGGCTGCGGTGTCTTTGACGGGGCCGAAATCCACGAGGCCGTAATCAGCCTGCTGGCGTTGGCCCGTCAGGGAGCCGCCGTCCAGTGCTTCGCCCCGAACGTGGCGCAGCTCCATGTCATCAACCACCTGACCGGTGAAGTGAGCGAGGGAGAGAACCGCAATGTGCTGGTCGAAGCGGCCCGCATCTGCCGTGGCCAGATAAAGGATGTGGCCGAGCTGGATGCGGCCGATTACGACGCGCTGCTGGTGCCCGGCGGCTTTGGCGCAGCCAAGAACCTGTGCGACTTCGCCATCCGGGGGGCCGAGTGCCAGATCCAGCCCGATGTGCTGAAAGCGTGCCAGAGCTTTGCCAAAGCCAACAAGCCGGCCGCGTATATCTGCATCGCGCCCGCCATGATCCCGCTGATATATGGCGCCGGGACGCTGGCGACCATAGGCCATGACGAGAGTACCGCCAACGCCATCGAGGCGATGGGTGGCAGCCATCTCAACTGCCCGGTCAACGAGTTCGTAGTGGATCAGGAGCGCAAGGTGATCTCCACCCCCGCCTACATGCTGGCCAACAATATTGTCGAGGCGGCGGACGGCATCGAGAAGACAGTCAAGCAGCTGCTGGCGCTATAATCCTCACCCAGCCAAAAACAGACGGGCCGCTCATGGAGCGGCCCGTTTTCAATTCTGCCTGAAGGCGATGAATTAGATGGTTTCGCCCATCTGATCCATTTTGCCCAGCAGGGCACGCAGACGCTCCTGCCATGCAGTGTGCTCGTTGCGCAGCTGATGGTTCTCGTCTTGCAGCTTGCTGTTCTGCTCTTTCAGCTCGTCCAGCTCCATCTTCAGCAGGGAGATGTTGTCGACAGCGGATTGTACTTTGGATTCGAGTTGCTCAAGGACTTCTAGTGACATATGCATACCTGTTTGTTCAATTGCGATGCCCCACAGAGGGCGATTCAAGCGCGTGAAGCCAGCATACCCCGAGCGCATCGGCACAAACAAGCCAGTGCGCTGTAAAATGCGCCTTCCATAGATGTATTGTCTAAATATGCGTCTATTTTTCTCGCATCCTGCGCCAGAGCCGCGACAACACTCTAAACCGTACCTAAAAAGCGCCGCTACCAACGCATCATTGATGCCATCCTGATGGCACGGTCGCTATCCATGCAAGGCGATATAAGCCCCCAGCAACAGACAGGCGACGACATACATCAGCAGGCCGTAGAGCAGGTTCCAGCGCAGGATCAGCCCGGCACTGAGGTTGTAGCGGGAGGCCAGCGCCAGATTGGATCCGGAGAGCGGACTGGTGCCGGTGGCAAGCCCCCATCCCAGCAGGAAACACATGCCGAGCAGGCTGGGATCCGGCGCCAGCGGCCAGAGCAGCGGCGCCAGCCCGGAGATACTGATGAGCGGATGTACCCCGACGATGGCCACCAGCAGGATCAGCAGCAGAGTGAGGGATGCCTCAAGCCAGCCAAAGTGGTTGAACAGCGGCAGACCGTGACCGGAGCCGAAATCGATGACCGACAGCGCACTGTTGATGCCTGCCGCCAGCAAACCGGCCCCCAGAAACAACACCAGCTGACCGCCGATGGCGGGAAAGCGTTCCACCACCTGCCGCTTGAGGGCCGCCTTGCGCCCAACCCTCGGCATAAAGAGCAGCGCCAGCAGTGGGGCCACCAGCGCGATCACTGCCAGAATGCCAAGCTGGGGCCAGATCTGCTTGATGAGGAGCACCAGCAGCGCCAGCGTGACCGGCAACCCCAGGGTCTGCAGCCGCAGCGGATAACCGGCAAAATCGGCCACTCCGATCCGCTCCACCTGCCAGGCGGTCAGCCCCATCGCCAGCAAGGCGGCGAGGATCCCGAACGGCAGAATATGGGAGAGTTGCAAACCCGGCGCATAGGTCAGTGCTACCGCCATGGCGACAAAGAAGGGTGACCAGAAGGCGGCGGCACAGAAGATCCGGCTCAGTACCATCACCTGACGCCGCTCCAGGGTGCCATTGCGCTCCAGCCGATCGCCGATGATAAAGAGCACCGAGAGGTTGATGACCGCCCCCAGCAGATTGAGGCTGGCCATGGTGCTCCACAGCCCCTTGCGCCCGGTCCAGGAGGTGGTGCCGGTCAGCAAGCCGGAAGTGGCAAGGTTGAGGGTGCTCACCGCGGCAAACATGGTGAGCATATTGATATTGGGCAGCAGCCAGTCACCGGCAATGAGGGTCGCGCCCTGCCACCAGGAGAAGATCAACAGCAGCAGGGCGGCACTATACAGGGCCAGCGCCTGCCGCCTGGCGGCCCCTACCAGCCAGGGCCAGGTGAGCAGTGACGCCCCCCAGGCTGCAATGGCCGCGGGCCAGGGGGAGAGACCCAGATAGAGATGAAGCAGGTTGAGCAGCCACATCCCCAAAATCAGATAACCCGACCAGCGTTTGGCCATCGACGCCTCCGGTCAGGAGATCAGAGACACTGATCCATATCCAGTGAAGGCTTGTCGCACTCCGGACGGCCGACGATCTTGGCGGGTACGCCAGCAACCGTGGTATGAGGTGGCACCGGGTTGATCACCACGCTGCCCGCGCCAATTTTGGCACCCACGCCCACTTCGATATTGCCGAGCACCTTGGCGCCCGCCCCTATCATCACCCCTTCGCGGATCTTGGGGTGGCGATCGCCGCTCTCCTTGCCGGTACCACCGAGGGTCACGCTCTGCAGGATGGAGACATCATCTTCAATCACCGCCGTCTCGCCCACCACTATGCCGGTGGCATGGTCAAACATGATCCCCTTGCCGATGCGGGCAGCCGGGTGCACATCCACCCCGAACACCACCGAGATCTGGTTTTGCAGATAAAGGGCCAGCGAGCGGCGCCCCTGACGCCACAGCCAGTTGGCGACCCGATAGCCCTGCAGGGCATGGAACCCCTTGAGGTAAAGCAGCGGGGTGGAGAAGAGATCGACCGCAGGATCGCGCTCCTGCACGGCGCAGATGTCGGCCGCCACTACCGTCAGCAACTCGGGCTCGCTGCGCAGGGCCAGCTCGATCACCTCGCGCAGAGCGATGGCGGGCATGGTGGCGCTGTCGAGTTTGTTGGCCAGCTGGAAGCTGAGGGCCGAACGCAGATTCTTGTGATTTAGAATGGTGGAGTGGAAGAAGCTGGCCAGCATCGGCTCCTGGGCCGCCATGCACTCCGCTTCTTGCTGAATTTTGTGCCAGGTTTTGGCAACCAGTTCATCCATGTTGCAGCCTACTGTTGTTCTGGGTGAGGGCTCTGTTGTTCTTTTGTCAGCACCGAGATGGGGTCCATGTGGATGATGACATCCATCCGCTCGAATGCCTGGCGTACCGCCAGCTCGGCTTCATCGGCGATCTGATGGGCCTTGACCAGGGGGATCTGATCATCCAGTTCCAGATGCAACTGTACGAATCGGGTCGGCCCGGATTGACGGGTGCGCAGGTCATGTACGCCGTGTACACCTTCTACGGCACAGCAGAGCGCCATTATTCTCGCTTGTTCTTCCGCTGGCAACTGACGATCGAGCAGGGCCTGCACCGACTCGTAGCCGATATGTCCCGCCCCCCACAACAGGAACAACCCGATCAGGATGGCAAACAGGCCGTCAGCCCAGTACCACCCCTGCCCCGCCAGCACCAGCGCCAGCAAGACACCGGCGTTGAGCAGCAGATCGGAGCGGTAGTGCAACATGTCCGCCTTGATGGCCACGCTGTTGGTCTTGCGAATAACGAAACTCTGGAAACTGACCAGCAGAAGGGTCAGCACAATGGAACCGCCACTAACCCAGAGACCCGCCTCTAACCGTTCAATAGGTGCCTGTTTGAGCAGGGAGGAGATGCCGTGCATCACCAGCAGCAATGCGGAACCGGAGATAAAGGCCGACTGGATCAGCCCCGCCAGAGACTCCGCCTTGCCGTGACCGAAGCGGTGTTCATCATCGGCGGGGGCCAGCGCATAGCGAATGGCCAGCAGGTTGATGATGGAGGCACTCACATCCATAAAAGAGTCGGTGAGCGACGCCAGCAGGGTCGACGAGTCTGTCATCAGCCAGGCGATCAGTTTGCCGATGATGAGCAGGGTGGCAGTCGTGACGGCCGCCATGCTGGCAAAGGTAACCCAACGGGAATATTGTTGATGGCTCAAAACCGGCTTTCCTCTGGCGATGAAAAACTTATTATACCCTGACCCCGGCGTCAGTTTGGCGCGAAAATCTGCGGAATAACACCCGATGAACAGAATACTCCTGGTCGACGACGATCTTGAATTGACCCAGCTGCTCACCGAAATTCTGACCCTGGAAGGATTTCAGGTCACGGTCGCCGAGGATGGTGAAGAGGGGCTGCAACGGCTGGCGGAGCAGGGCTTCGATCTGGTGCTGCTGGACGTGATGATGCCCAAACTCAACGGCTTTGCCATGCTGACCAAGCTGCGCAAGACCCATGAAACCCCGGTGCTGATGTTGACCGCTCGTGGCGACAGCCAGGATCGGGTTAACGGTCTGGAAGCGGGTGCCGACGACTATCTGGCCAAGCCGTTCGACGATCGGGAGCTGCTGGCCCGGGTTCGCGCCATCCTGCGCCGTACCCAGAGTGCCCCGCCCCAGCGTGGCAGCTCCTCCGACGAAGTGCACTTCATGGATATCGTGCTGCAACCCGGCCTGCAGCAGGCCCGCTGCGGCGTACAACTGCTGGAGCTGACCGCCACCGAATTCGGGCTGCTGGAGTGCCTGCTGCGCAATCCCGGCCAGATTGTCAGCAAGAGCCACCTCTCCGAACAGGTGCTTGGCAAGAAGCTGGAGCCCTTCGATCGGGCCATCGACATGCACCTGAGCAACCTGCGCAAGAAGCTGCCGGACCGCAGTGATGGCCAGCCCCGCTTCAAAACCGTACGGGGGCGCGGTTACCTGTGGCTAGAGCAAGAATAAAGAGTACCAGCTCCCTCAACGGCATATCGACCCACATCTTCCTCTGGTTCTGGTTCATGCTGCTGGTGATGCTGGCCGCCGTGATCAGCCTGCCCACTCTGGATCCTCGCAACCAGATCCCGCTGCCGACCCATGAGGCGGTGCGAATGCAGAAAAATGTGCAGGCCCTGCTCAACGCTGCCGATCCGAATCAGGATTTCGATCTGGCCAAAACGATGGACAAGATCGCCATGCTCCCGGTGGACAATGTCTACCTGCGCGACGAGAGGGGGCAGATCCAGTCCACCACCCATCCGCGCAAGTTTGTGGTGCGCTTTATGGTGGACGCCGATGACCCGGCCAAACCCATGCTGGGCAACGAGGATCGCAAGGCGATCGCTGGTCCCTTCCTGATGGAGCACCGCGGCCATCGCTATCACGTCTATTTCGGCCTCAATGCCGAGAACCCCTACCTGTTCCTGTTCATACAGGTGCTGGATCACCCGATCCGCATTCTGGGCATCTCGATGCTGGTCAGCACCCCGCTCTGCCTGCTGCTCGCCTGGCGGCTGACCCGCCCCATCCTGCAGTTGCAGAAGTCGGTCTCCCAACTGGCGGCTGGCAATCTGGAGGTACAGATCCCCAACCTGGGACGGGGCGACGAGATCGGCCAGCTGGCGGATAACGTCAGCCGCATGGTGGAGACACTCAAGAGCATGATCCAGAAGCAGAAACAGCTGCTTTCCGATATCTCCCACGAGCTGCGCAGCCCCCTCACCCGGATGCAACTGGCGCAGGCGCTGATCCGCCGCAAGCAGGGTGACAGCGCCGAGCTGGCGCGGATCGAATCGGAGATCGGACGGCTGGACAAGCTGATCGGCGATCTGTTGGATCTGTCGCGGGTGCAGCAGCATGTGGAGGCACCGGTGGTGCACCCGCTGGCCGACCTGCTGGAGCCCATCCTCGAAGATGCCATGTTCGAGGCAAACCAGAGCGGCAAACAGCTCAGACTGCCGCCACTGCCCGCAGAGTCGATCCAGATGTGGCCCGAGCTGCTGGCCCGGGCGGTGGAGAACCCCCTGCGCAACGCCCTCAAGTATGCCCGCGAGTTCATCAAGGTGGACTGGTATCGGGAGGGACTGGAGTGGGTGATGACCATTCGGGATGACGGCCCCGGGGTGCCTGACGAGCAGCAGGCGCTGCTGTTCCAGCCCTTCTTCCGGGTCGATGATGCCCGCAACGCCAAGACTGGCGGCACCGGGCTGGGGCTGGCCATAGCCTCGGAGGCAATACAGCGCCACGGCGGCACCATTGCGGCCAGCAACAATCACCCGACCGGGCTGACCATCACCATCCGCTTGCCCATCGCCTGATCCTTTTCATCCGGACGGGCGCTGGGTATGCTGGCGCCCCTTCTTGGCTTTACATCTCTTTGCAGGAGCTCGTCATGCTCGATATCGTCCTCTACCAGCCGGAAATTCCGCCCAACACCGGCAATATCATCCGGCTCTGCGCCAATACCGGTTACCGGCTCCACCTGATCGAGCCGCTGGGATTTGAGTGGGATGACAAGCGGGTAAAGCGGGCGGGACTCGACTATCACGAGTTTGCTGAGGTGAAGCGCTGGCCGAGCTATGAGGCTTTTCTGGCAGCCGTGGCGCCCAAACGGGTGTTTGCCTGCACCACCAAGGGGCGCACCGCGCACTCGGCAGCACAATATGCCCTTGGCGACGCCCTGCTGTTTGGCCCGGAGAGTCGCGGCCTGCCCATCGAGATCATCGAGAGTCTGCCATTCGAGCAGCGGCTGCGCATCCCTATGGTGCCCCAGAGCCGCAGCATGAACCTCTCCAACGCGGTGTCTGTATTTGTCTACGAGAGCTGGCGCCAGCTCGGCTACGACGGTGCCATGTAAGCGCCACCGATGATCAGTGGCGGGCGTCGAGCAGATGCCCGCTGCGCTCCAGCCGCCAGCAAGTGACCCCCAGCGACAGACCGCGCCCCACCATCAGCGCCGCCATCGCCGCCCATAGCGCGGCCACGCCCCACGACTGACAGAGCCACCAGATCGGGAAGAAGCCGCCAAACGCGGCCAGCAACATGCTGTTGCGCATCTCCCGCGCCCGGGTCGCCCCGATGAACACGCCATCCAGCAGAAAGCACCAGACCGCCAGCAAGGGCATGGCGATCAGCCAGGGAAGCTGACGATGTGCCTCCGCCACCACGGCCGGAATGTCGGTGATATAGCCGATAAGGTGGGCACCAAAGAGGGCAAACACCAGGGTAAAACCACTGGCGATGAGGGCGGCCCAGCCTAGATTGAGCACGATGGCCTCCCGCAGTTTCTGCCGATCCTGCTGACCGATGGCTCGTCCTACCATGGCCTCCACCGCATAGGCAAAACCATCGAGTCCGTAGGAGATGAGCATCAGGAAGTTGAGCAGCACCGCATTGGCGGCCACCGCCACATCCCCCAGTCGTGCCCCTTGCAGAGTCATAAAGGCGAAGCAGAGCTGCAAACAGAGGGAGCGCAGGAAGATATCGCGGTTGAGACCGAGCAGCCGCACCATGGGCGCGAGCTGTCGCCAGCGCTGCCAGCCATCCTGCCACACCGTCGGTGCCAGTTGCCGCAGCTGACGGCGTACCAGCCAGATACCGACTGCCAGCGCGCAGTAGTCCGCCATGACCGAGGCCGCCGCCACACCCCGCACCTGCCAGCAGAGCCCCAGCACAAACAGAGCATCGAGCGCCATATTGACCAGATTGGTGAGGATCAACATCACCATGGGGCTGCGGGCATCCTGCATCCCCAACAGCCAGCCCATGATCACCAGATTGCAGAGCGCCGCCGGGGCGCTCCAGATCCGCACCGCCACATATTGGCCCGCATAAAGCTGCACCTCGGGCGAGCCGCCACTCAGGGCGATCAACCGTGGCAACAGGGGGAAGAGCAACAACAGCAGCGCCAGACCGAGAGCAATGGCCAGCCCCAGCGCCCGCAGCAGGGTATCGAGCTGGGCACGACCGTCGGCGGCGCCGTGCGCCTGCGCCGTCAGTCCGGTGGTCGACATCCGCAAAAAACCGAGCAACCAGAAGATGAGGTTGATCAGGGTCGCGCCGACCGAAACGCCCCCCAGAAACCAGGCCTGACCGAGATGACCGATCACCCAGGTGTCCACCAGCCCCAGCAAGGGGGTGGTGATATTGGAGAAGACCATGGGCAGAGCGAGCGCAAAGACGGCGCGGTGGCGAGAGGGATCTCGCCACCAGGGGGCAACAGCTGGGGTCACGCTCAGTGGCCTGCCAGCTTCAGAATGCGGGCGAAGTCAGAGAGCATGGTGGCCATCTGCACTCTGGGCACCTGACCCGGCGCCACCTGCGGGCGGAACACCGCCTGCAGCTTGCCCTTGGGATTGATGAGCACGATGGAAGCGGAGTGATCGATCAGGTAATCCTTCTCCCCCTGATTGGCGATGGAGTAGATCAGCCCCAGATTGCGCACGAACGGGAACAGCTTGTCGTGGGGGGCAGTGGCCGCCTTGAACTCGGGATTGAAGAAGGCGGTATAGGTCTTGAGACGGGGAATGTCGTCACGCTGGGGATCCGCCGAGATAAACACCACCTGACTGTCGGGCGCCATCTTCTTCAGCTGGTCATAGACGGAGCGCATATCTGCCAGCGTGGTGGGGCAGATATCGGGGCAGAAGGTGTAGCCGACAAACAGGAAGGTCCAGTGCCCCTTCAGGTTGGCAGGGGTGAACGGCTGGTTGTCCGCATCGGTAAAGGCGAAATCATTGATGTCCCGCCCCGCTGGATAGTAGTCGGCCTGTTCCGGCTGCTCTGGCTGCGTGGCGTAGAACACCAGGATCAGGCAGGCTGTCAGCAGCAGAAAGAGCAGGGGATAGCGGAGCTTCATCATAACAAGAGACCCTTTCAGTTCGAGGCAGATGGCCAGCAGTGACCGGACAAGAGGGGGCATTGTACCCCAGCGAGCCGCCAAGGTGGTTCAACCTTGTGCAACGCCCTGTCAGGAGTCGACCATTTGGCATAATTAATCGCCAGTTGCGGCCATAAAAAAACCGGCCCCCTCGGGTGCCGGTTATGGATGGATTTGTTGGTCTCTTCTGCTCAGGGGCGAGCGTTACGCCCCTGCTGCAACATCTTGCCGATGGCCCGCACGCCGATGGGAATCACGGGGGCCAGCCAGCCCTCTTCCCCCTGGCGATCACCGTGACCCCGTTTGAACAGCAGCACCAGACGCACCACCTTCTCTTTCGGGCATCCCAGCCAGAGCGTCCAGTGCGAACCACGATGGTGCAGCCAGAGACCGTAAAACCAGGTCATCCGGCTACCTTTGACAAAACGGGTGATTGACGATTCCGCTGGCGCAGCCCCAGCCTCTGAATCCCATGGCGATCTTGATGCCATACCAGTCCTCCTTGACCGACAGGTCATGTTGCTTCGTCGGCCTGAACTGGGAACAGGCCCGTCACGACTATCTGCAACCATTACGAGTGGTCCCCTTTGCCCGACAAGGCTCGGGATCTCCCCACTCCCCCTTCATATCCCGTGAAGGTGTACAGCCCGATTCTCGTTGTTACCGGCCCTCCCGTCCTGCGCATTGCGATGGTCAGAGGGAGGTGCCAAGCCCTGTCTCGGCGACAGGGCACTGATCTGAGCATATATCTGAAATGGATGATTGGTAGCCGATCGCGCAGGACAAAAATGCCGCAACCGATGATCTGTTTGATGTGACAAGGAAAGTGCGCCAGAAACAGCACGGCCTCCCGAAGGAGGCCGTGTGGCAAACGCAGTTGGCGGGGATAATTACATCCAGTTGGCGTTGCGGATCACCCCGACCGCCAGCCCTTCGATGGTGAGCTGCTGACAGGAGAGGTCCACCTCGATGGGGGAGAGCTCTTCATTTTCCGGCAGCAGCCATACCTGACTGCCCTTGCGCTGGAAGCGCTTGACGGTGACATCCTCATCGAGACGGGCGACAACCACCTGACCGTTGCGCACCTCCTGAGTCTTGTGCACCGCCAGCAGATCGCCATCCAGAATGCCGATGTTCTTCATGCTCATCCCCTGTACCCGCAGCAGAAAATCTGCGCGCGGGTGGAACAGGGCGGGATCAACCTGATAGTGGCTCTCGATATGCTCCTGAGCCAGGATGGGTTCACCGGCAGCCACCTTGCCGATGAGCGGCAGGCCGCTCTCTTCCAGCACCTCTTCCTCTTCGAGCAGCAGGCGAATGCCGCGGGACGTGCCCGGCATGATCTCGATGACCCCTTTTTTGGCCAGGGCCTTCAGATGTTCTTCGGCCGCATTGGCCGACTTGAAACCAAGCTTCTGGGCAATCTCGGCACGAGTCGGCGGCATACCGGTCTCGCTCATGTTCACCTTGATCAGCTCCAGCACTTCGGCCTGGCGGGGGGTAAGGGGTTTCATAGAATTGGCACCTGTCTTTTTATACAGCACACTGGCAGTATATACAGTGCAGTGGCCAAGGCAAGGCGCAGCTGACATTTGTCGCGACCAACCCCTCATTTACTACTGTTTTGATCCTGCGCAGCCGACTCATCGTACCTCTCGGCGACAAGGGGCTGTCGATTTGCTATGCTCACGCCGCATTTTTTTGGAGAGCAGACGCACATGTCCCTAGGACAGAAGATTTCCAGAGCCATCTTGCAATGGCCGGTCAGCGGCTTGGTCAATCACAAGAGCCTGCCGGAAAATCCCATCACAGAACTCAATCTGGATCCGGCCAGACCCATCGTCTATGCCCTGAAAACCAGTTCGATCACCGACCTGATGACCCTGCAGCAGTGCTGCGAGGATCTCGGTCTGCCCGGCCCCTTCACGCCGCTGGAACTGAACGGCCAGCTGCTGCCGCGCTATGTCTGTCTGGATCGTCCGCCTCCCCTGTTTGGCAAACGCAGCAAACCGCTCCCCTTCCTGCAGGAGTTCCACCAGCTGCTGGATCTGCACAAGCAGGATCCCGAGCTGGATATCCAGGTGGTGCCCGTCACCCTGTTCTGGGGCCGCGCTCCGGGTCGGGAAGGGGAAGAAGCCTCCGGCCTCAACATCATCAGCAGCCTGGCGCCGAACCGGCTGAAGAAGGCGCTCATCGTGATCCTCAAGGGTCGCGAGAATCTGGTGCGCTTCTCGCCGCCCCTCTCCCTGCGCTACATGGCCGACAAGCACGGCACCGACGAGGCGATCGCCCACAAGCTGGCGCGAGTGGCCCGTACCCACTTCAGCCGCCAGCAGCTGGCCGCTACCGGCCCGAAACTGCCGAACCGCAACCTGCTGTTCAAGCAGTTGCTCGACTCCGCGGTGATCCAGCAGGCGATTGAAGAGGAAGCCCAGCGCGAGGGGATCAGCCTCGAGAAGGCGCAAAAGCGCGCCCATGGCTACATGGACGAGATCGCCTCCAACTTCTCCTACCGGCTGATCCGCCTGGGCGAGAGCTTCCTCGGCTGGCTGTGGAACAAGCTCTACCGCGGGCTCTCCGTCAATGGCGCCGAGAAGGTACGCCAGCTGGCACAAGAGGGACACGAGATCGTCTACGTTCCCTGCCACCGCAGCCACATGGACTACCTGCTGCTCTCCTACGTCATCTATCACCAGGGGATGGTGCCGCCCCATATCGCGGCGGGCATCAACCTCAACTT
>NZ_JAAKNE010000103.1:0-15529 GCF_049170755.1 Aeromonas sp. 604176 | reverse complement strand
GCCCGTAGCTCAGCTGGATAGAGTACCTGGCTACGAACCAGGTGGTCAGAGGTTCGAATCCTCTCGGGCGCACCATATTTCAAGCAGTACCAAAAGTTTATGAGCGCCCGTAGCTCAGCTGGATAGAGTACCTGGCTACGAACCAGGTGGTCAGAGGTTCGAATCCTCTCGGGCGCACCATACAGACAGCCTCGACTTCGGTCGGGGCTGTTTTTTTATGGGCGATATTTACCCCTGTCGTGTGGATCCGTGTTCGCTGTGGCGTCCGGGTTACCCTCCTGCCTGCCTGCCTGCCTGCCTGCCTGTCTGTTCTTGTCCTCTTTTATACCTCTTCTGTTATTGCGCCGCGTTCTTCTGAACGGTGCAACCCTTTGCCTCTATCTGCAGGCGAGCTGTATGCCTGCTGTTGCAACGGCAGATGCCGTGCCGTTCATCACTCAGGATGTGGGAGCGGATATCCTGTGCGGCCTGCAGAGGCGTTTTGCGGGCAATAAAAAAGGATGCCGCAGCATCCTTTTGTGTCGAGATATTGACTCAGCTTTTTAACCATTTGCGAATGCGGTTGGCATCGCCGATGGGGGTGCGTTTGCCCACCGAGTTGAGCAGCACGATGGCGAGCTCGCGGCTGTCCGGTTTGGCGCGCATCACCAGACAGCGTCCTGCCTCGTCAGTGAAGCCGGTCTTGGAGAGGCGTACGTCCCAATCCGGGTTTTTCACCAGCGGGTTGGTGTTGTTGAACATCAGGCTGTAGGCGGGGGCGCTGAAGCGCATCTCCCGGTTCTCATCCTGAGTGAACTGACGGATCAGCGGCTGGCGATAGGCGGCGGCGGCCAGCTTGCCCAGATCCTGGGCGGTGGAAACGTTGCGGGTGGAGAGGCCGGTGGAGTCGTAGAAGTGGGTATTACGCATACCCAGCTGTCTGGCCTTGTTGTTCATGGCCCGCACGAAGGCGCTGCGACCGCCCGGATAGTGACGCGCCAGTGCCGAGGCCATCCGGTTTTCGGAGGACATCAGCGCCAGATGCAGGGCGTCGCGGCGGGTCACCTTGGTGCCCATGCGGATGCGGGAATGAGTGTGTTTGACCCGATCCAGATCGTTCTTGTCGACCGTAATGGTCTGGTTGAGATTCTGTTTGGCATCCAGCACCACCAGCGCTGTCATCAGCTTGGTGAGGGAGGCGATAGGACGTACCTTGGTTGCATTCTTCTGGTAGAGCGTCTTGCCCGTTTTTACATCCACGACCAGAGCGCTGCTCGAGCGTACTTCCAGTTTGGCTGGGTTAGGTGCCGCGCTGACCGCAGGCAATCCCAGCATTCCCATCAACCCGACAACCAGCGCTGCTGCGCGAATCCGACACCACATACAACCGACTCCGTTCCCATCCAAAAAAAGGCGCTAGATTCACTCATTTTTACCCCGGCTTTACAAGGGCCGAGCGGGACTATTTCTGCTATTTGCGCAAAATTGGCGATCAAAAAAGCCCTCTGGCGAGGGCTTTCGGGTCGGGCGTTGGGCGAGGGGTCAATCCCGCGGCTGCGCGGCCCTGCGTTTGCTGATCCAGCGCCAGACCAGCGCCACCATGCCACCCACCAGCAGGGCCACAGGCAGATAGATGATGATGTTGAAGAACTGGGTCTGGTATTCGGCGGCCAGCTTGGTGTGGCTCAGGTAGTAGCCAAACCCGACCAGCGGGCAGATCCACATGATGGAGCTGATCAGATTGACGATGAGAAAGCGCCCCTGGGGCAGCTCGGTAGCTCCCACTATATAGGGGTAGGCGGTGCGCACGAAGGCGATATAGCGAGCGGTGATCAGGGTGATGATCCCGTACTTGTCCAGCAGGTGGTAGACCTTCTGCTGGTGCCGCTCTTCCACGTGGGACATCAGCCGATGGTAGAGCTGGGTGTGGCCAAGGAAGCGCCCCTGCATGTAACCGAGCCAGGTGCCGACAAAGGTAGCCATGATCAACAGCGGGATCACCCCGAGAGACAATACATCCTGATAGATGAGCACGCCGGTGAGGATCAGCAGGCTGTCACCGGGCAGAAAGGCGGTAGGGATGAATCCGTTTTCCAGTACCAGAAACGTCAGAATCACACCACAGATCATGAAGGCCATCTTGGGATCGGAAAGTGTGTTCAGATCGTGGTTCATAAAGGCGTGAGCCAGTTGGTAAAACTGCTCCATACTTGCAAACTCCGCAGGTTAGCTGGGTTGATCGGTCAAGGGCATGGCGAGCACCTTGTCGATGCGCAGGCCATCCATGTCAACAATTTCCAGTTGCCACTGTTCCAGTGTCACCAGGTCTCCAGTTTGTGGAACACGACCAAGGAGCAGCATGATAAGCCCTCCGAGGGTGTGATAGTGATGTTTTTCTTCTTCTGGCAGACGAACCAGCTCCAGACAGTCCTTCAACTCCGGCAGCGGGATCAGGCCATCGAGCAGCCAGCTGCCGTCGGCGCGCCGGAATGCCCAGTTGTCCTCGCCATCCTTCTGCTGGAAATCCCCCGCCAGCGCCTCCAGCAGATCCTGCTGGGTGACCAGCCCCTGCAACTCGCCATATTCGTCCACCACCAGCGCCATCTGTTCGCTGTGGGTGCGGAAGTGGTTGAGCAGCTCGACGCCGTTGAGGGTCTCGGGCAGCAGGCTGCCCTCCTGGGTCAGGGCAGCCAGATCGATGGGCTCCCCCTTGATATAGGCGTGCAGCACCTTGCTGACATTGATGATACCCACCAATTCTGACAGGTTGCCGTCGCAGACCGGAAAATAGCTGTGGCGATACTCCACCAGTCGCTGCAGGTTGGTCTCCAGCGGCAGCGCCAGATCCAGATAGCGGATATCGCTGCGCGGCACCATCAGGGAGGAGAGGCTGCGCTCGTCGAGACGGAAGACGTTGCGCAGCATGGTGTGTTCATGATCCTCGATCACCCCGGCTTCCGATCCTTCCACCAGCATGGCGTGGATCTCCTCCTCGGTGACGTTGGCGCTGCCGTTCTGGTTGACCCGCAGCAGCCGCAGGCTGGCATTGGTAGAGGCCGACAGCAGCCAGACGAAGGGGCGGGTCAGGGTGGCGAGCCAGTGCATGGGGCGGGCCACCAGACAGGCGATGCGCTCGGCATTGAGCTGGCCGAGGCGCTTGGGCACCAGCTCCCCCACCACGATGGAGAGGTAAGTGACCACCACTACCACTATGACGGTGGCGAGCAGGCTGCTGCTCTTGGCCGGGAGCCCCCACTCCTGCAACCAGAGGGAGAAGGGCTGGGCCAGCAGGGATTCGCCGTAGATACCGTTGAGCAGGCCGATGCTGGTAATGCCGATCTGGACGGCAGAGAGAAAATGGGTCGGGTCTTCGCCCAGTTTGAGGGCAATGGCGGCGGAACGGTTGCCTTCAGAGGCAAGCTTGCCGAGGCGAGCCTTGCGTGCGGTGACGATGGCGATTTCTGACATGGCGAAGACGCCATTAAGCAAAATCAATCCCAGCAGGATCAATATTTCCATACAGCAACAGCACTCCTTGAGTGGATAAGATCGCTGGCAGTGTAATGAATTTGGCGGCGATGCGCTTGTGAAAGCGGGTGATCCGGCTCGCTAATTTGATGACAGCGCTTTGTGGTGGCTGAAAAAGATGGCCGGAAAAGGGAAGGATGACCCCGCCAAACGGCGTAATGGGCGAGGCAGCATTGCAGGAGGGAAAAGGGCGGGAAGTCCCGCCCTTGCTTGTCACTTGTCAGGCAACCGTTGTCAGAACTGCTGGAACCAGCGCTGGATCTGGGCCGGGTCTTTGCTCTGGGTCAGGGAGAGCATCAGCAGCACCCGCGCTTTCTGCGGGTTGAGAGTGCCGGAGGCCACGAAGCCGTACTTGGCATCATCGATCTCGGCATCCAGGGTGGTGGCGCCGGTCGGCACGCGGGCGGAGCGCACGACGCGGATGCCATCCTTGCTCGCCTTGGCCAGGGTATCGAACAGGGTGTGGTAGAGATTGCCGTTACCCACCCCGGCGCTGACGATGCCGTCGAACTTGGCATCCACCATCGCCTTGGCCGGCAAGTCGGTGGCGTTGGCGTAGCTGTAGACGATGCCCACTTGCGGCAGCTTGTCGAGCTTGCTCACGTCAAACGGCGTCTTGCTGGTGTGCAGACGAGCCGGGCTGCGCTGATAGTCGATCTTGCCGTTGTGGATGTAACCCAGCGGGCCAAAGTTGGGGGAAGCGAAGGTCTGTACCCCGGTTGTGTTGGTCTTGGTGACGTCGCGGGCATCCAGCACGGTGTCGTTCATCGCCACCATCACGCCACGGCCCTTGGAGCTCGGGTCGGAAGCAGTCACCACGGCGTTGTAGAGGTTGAGCGGGCCATCAGCACTCATGGCGGTGGAGGGGCGCATGGCGCCAACCAATACCACCGGCTTGTCGCTCTTGACGGTCAGATTGAGGAAGTAGGCGGTCTCTTCCATGGTGTCGGTGCCGTGGGTGATGACAATGCCATCCACGTCATCCTTGGCCAGCAGCTCGTTGACCCGTTTGGCCAGCTTAAGCCACACCTCGTCGTTCATGTCCTGGGAGCCGATCTTCACCACCTGCTCTCCCTGCACATCGGCCACGTTCTTCATCTCGGGCACGGCGGCGATCAGGGTTTCGATGGCCACCTTGCCAGCCTCGTAGTTGGACTGGGTAGCCGACTGGCCAGCCCCGGCAATGGTGCCGCCGGTTGCCAGAATGTGCACGTTGGGCAGCGCCATCGCCATGGGGGAGAGGGTCAGGCCGACGACGGCGGCGAGCAGGGTCTTGCGGATCGGTAGGGTCATGCTGCAAATCCTTGTGGTTGGAATAATCGCAGCAAGTTTGCCCGTTTAATAACCCGGGTCTGTGATAAAACTCACCAAAAGACAGGTGAGTACAGATTTTTAACCTGTTTTATACCTCTATGGAGATAATTTAACTCGCAGAAAAACCCTTGGCTTCGATCAGGGCGATCAGCTCGGCCTTGCTCAGATCGCTCTCGATGACGGCCTTGCTGCTGGCGAAATCGACGGTTGCGGTGGTGACCGCAGGCTGGGCCAGCAGCACTTTTTGCAGACTGGCGGCGCAGCCACCGCAGGACATGCCGGACACGGTGAGTTCGATGGTCATGGGATATCTCCTTTGTTGATGGGCGCCAGCCTAAAGCTGCCGCCTCCGGCAAGGTCAAGCCGTCAGTACATCAACCCTAGGTAGTTCATCAGAGTCGCCCCGAGGCTGGTAGTAACCAGCGAACCGAGGGTGGTGGTGGCGATGATGTTTGCGGCCAGCACGCTGTCGCCCCCCATGGCACGGGTCATCACATAGCTGGCGGCGGCAGTCGGGGTAGCGCTGATGAGAAACAGAATACCCAGCTCCAGATGGCTGAAGCCGAGCAGGGCAGCCCCCAGAGTGAACACCGCAGGAATGAGGCAGAGCCGCATGATACTGGCCCAGCCCGCAATGGCTGCACCACCACGCAGAGCGTCGAGGCTGAGGGAGGCGCCGGTGCAGAGCAGCGCCAGCGGCAACGTCATGTTGGCGAAGTAGCTGCCGGTGGTGAGCAGCAGTTGCGGCATCTTGATACCGAGCAGGGTAAACGGCAGCGCCGCCACAATGGCGATGATCAGGGGGTTCTTGATGATGCCGAGCAGGATGGGGCGAATGCCGGTGGCGCCGCCGAGACTGCGGGTGAGGGTGATCACCGCGAGAATGTTGTAGAGCACGGTCACCGCGCCGACATAGAAGGCCGCCACCCCCAACCCTTCGTGGCCATAGGCGTTCTGCACATAGGCGAGCCCGATAATGGCGCTGTTGCCGCGAAAGCTCCCTTGCACGAAGATGCCGCGCAGCCGCTGCTCCCCGATAAAACGTCCGGCCAGCAGTTCCAGCACCAGATAGCTGATAACGGTGGCGAGCAGGCCATAGCCGATAAACCAGAGGCTCGGCATGGTGGCGAAGTTGGTACCCAGAATACTGAGAAAGAGCAGAGCGGGCAGGGTGACCTGAAACACCAGTCGCGAGGCGGATTCGGTAAAGGGATCCGGCAGCAGCCCCAACCGCTTGAGCAAGATGCCGAGCAGCAGCACCACGCAGATGGGCCCTGTGATGGAGAGGGAGAAGAGCAGACTGGCCAGCAGATCCATGATGGGCATCCTGTGCTGTGCCCACACACCCTGACGGCGGGGCAAAAAGGGCATTCTAACGCCATGGGCTTGTATTCACAGGGGTTAATCACAACAATGTGGGCAATTCCACCGCCTAGCCTCCTGTGAGCCAATTCATGGACAAGAAACTGACCATCCTCGATATCGCCAGACTGAGTGGCGTCGGCAAGTCGACCGTCTCCCGGGTGCTTAATCAGGATCCCAAGGTGAAGCAGGAGACCCGCGAGCGGGTGGAGCAGATCATCGCCGAACACGGCTTTGTGCCGAGCAAGTCGGCGCGGGCCATGCGCAGCCAGAGCCAGCAGGTGGTGGGGATCATCGTCTCGCGGCTCGACTCCAGCTCGGAGAATCAGGCGGTGCGCGGCATGCTGGAGACCCTCTACCAGCGCGGTTACGACGCCGTGCTGATGGAAAGCAAGTTCTCCCCCGCCAAGGTGCAGGAGCATCTGTCGGTGCTGGAGCGACGCGGGGTGGATGGCATCATCCTGTTCGCCTTCAATGATTTGGACTATGCCGCCATGGCCCCGCTGAAAGATAAGCTGGTGCTGGTCGCTCGTGAATATCCCGGTTTCTCCTCGGTCTGCTTCGACGACGCCGGTGCGGTGCGCACCATGCTGGCGCAACTGGCAAGCCGTGGCGCCCGCGACATCGCCTATCTGGGGGTTGATGCCTCGGATCTCACCACCGGCCAGCGCCGCCTCGACGCCTATCTCGCTTACTGCGCAGAGCAAGGGTTGCGCCCGTGCAGCGCCCTCGGCGATCTCAGCCTGCAGAGCGGCTACCGGCTGGCGGCCGAGCTGCTGACGCCCTCCACCCAGGCGTTGGTCTGCGCCAGCGACACCCTCGCCATCGGTGCGGCAAAATACCTGCAAGAACAAGGGCGTAGCGAGGTGCTGGTGACCGGCCTTGGCAACAACCCCATGCTCAGCTTCCTCTTCCCCAACGCCCTCAGTCTCGATCTTGGCTACAAGGGGGCAGGGGAGCAGGCGGCGCGTCAGCTGCTCGGTCAGATTGAGCAGGATCAGCCTCCGCTGGTGACTATCGCCCCCTGCCGAACCCTGTGAGCCCCATCACTTCAGACTGAACAAAAAGTGCGCTTTTTGTGACGCTGGCCACGGATTGGGAACGTTCCCATTTCGATCTGGCCAGATTGTCGGCATGCTAAATGGGAACGATACCAAAAACGCTCCGGCCGACAGACTGGCTCAAAAGGGCGATACAGACCACTATTCAATGGCGTCACAGAGGGAAGACCCATGTCCAAGATCAACGCACAGCAGCTTGCCACCCTGATCGACAAGATCGGCGGCAAGGAGAACATCGCCACCGTCAGCCACTGCCTGACCCGGTTGCGCTTCGTCCTGAACGATCCGGCCAAGGCCGACAGCAAGGCCATCGAGACCATTCCGGCAGTGAAGGGAAGCTTCACCCAGGGCGGTCAGTTCCAGGTGGTGATCGGTAACGAGGTAGAGCAGTGGTACAAGGCGCTGACCGAACAGCTCGGCGTCAGCGGTGGCAGCAAGGAGACCGCCAAGCAGGCTGCTCGCCAGAACATGAACCCGCTGGAGCGGGGCATCTCCCATCTGGCGGAGATCTTCGTACCGTTGCTGCCCGCCATCATCACCGGCGGTCTGATCCTGGGCTTTCGCAACGTCATCGGCGACATCAAGATGTTCGACGATGGCACTCACACCCTCACCGAGATCAGCCAATTCTGGGCGCAGGTGCACGCTTTCCTCTGGCTGCTGGGCGAGGCGATTTTCCACTTCCTGCCGGTAGGCGTCTGCTGGTCTGCAGTGAAGAAGATGGGCGGCTCCGAGATCTTGGGTATCGTGCTGGGGGTGACGCTGGTGTCACCGCAGTTGATGAACGCCTACGGCATCGGTCAGCAGACTCCCGAGGTGTGGGACTTCGGCCTGTTCGTGATCCAGAAGGTGGGTTATCAGGCCCAGGTCATTCCGGCGCTGCTGGCGGGTGTCTTCCTCGCTTGGGTAGAGACCAACCTCAAGCGGATCATTCCGGCTTACCTCTATCTGGTGATTGTGCCGTTTGTCTCGCTGCTGCTGGCAGTGATCGTGGCTCACGCCTTTATCGGCCCGTTCGGTCGCTGGATTGGTGATGGCGTCGGTTTCGCGGCCAAGGCTGCCATGACCGGCTCCTTTGCTCCCATCGGCGCTGCCCTGTTCGGTTTCCTCTACGCACCGCTGGTCATCACCGGCATTCACCACACCACCAACGCAGTGGATCTGCAGCTGATGCAGAGCATGGGTGGCACGCCAATCTGGCCGTTGATCGCCCTCTCCAACATCGCTCAGGCTTCTGCGGTCGTCGGCATCATTCTGATTAGCCGCAAGGAGAACGAGCGGGAGATCTCGGTACCTGCCGCCATCTCCGCCTACCTCGGGGTGACCGAGCCGGCCATGTACGGTATCAACCTCAAGTACAAGTTCCCCATGCTGTGCGCCATGGTGGGCTCCAGTCTTGCGGCCCTTATCTGCGGTTTCGCCGGAGTGATGGCCAACGGCATCGGGGTCGGGGGCCTGCCGGGCATCCTCTCTATCCAGCCGCAATACTGGGCGGTGTTTGCCATCGCCATGTTGGTCGCCATCGTGGTGCCGGTGGTGCTGACCCTGCTGGTCTACAAGCGCCAGCAAGCCGCTGGCAAGTTGGCCCAAGCCAGCGCCTGACACTGATTATCAGGGCGACCCGTGGGTCGCCCTCTCCATTTTCTATTCGAGACATGAGAAAGACCCATGAGCCAAACACCCTGGTGGCAGAGTGCCGTGATTTACCAGATTTACCCCAAGAGCTTTCAGGATTCCGCTGCCCGTGGCACCGGTGATCTCAAGGGGATCATGGCCCGCCTCGATTACCTCAAGACGCTGGGGGTCGATGCCCTCTGGCTGACCCCTGTCTACGTATCCCCGCAGGTGGACAACGGCTACGACATTGCAGACTACCTTGCCATCGACCCCGCCTACGGCACCATGGCAGATTTCGAGGCGCTGCTGGCCGCCGCCCATGAGCGCAACATCCGCATCGTGATGGATATCGTGGTCAACCACACCTCCACCGAGCACGCCTGGTTCAAGTCGGCGCTGGGGGACAAGAACAGCCCCTACCGCGACTACTACATCTGGCGCGATCCGGTGGATGGCGGCGTACCCAACAACTGGCAATCCAAGTTTGGTGGCAGCGCCTGGGAGCTCGATGAGCTCACCGGTCAGTACTACCTGCACCTGTTTGCCCGCGAGCAGGCGGATCTCAACTGGGAAAATCCGACGGTGCGCGCCGAGGTGAAAAACATCATCCACTTCTGGGCCAAGAAGGGGGTGGATGGTTTCCGCCTCGACGTCATCAACCTCATCTCCAAGGATCAGGCGTTCCCGAACGACGAGATTGGCGATGGCCGCCGCTTCTATACTGACGGGCCGCGCATCCACGAATTTTTGCAGGATGTGAGCCGCGACGTGTTTGCTCCGGTCGGCGCAATGACGGTGGGGGAGATGTCCTCTACTTCGCTGGAGCACTGCCAGCGCTATGGCGCCCTCGATGGCTCCGAGCTCTCCATGGTGTTCAACTTCCACCACCTAAAGGTGGATTACCCCAACGGCGACAAGTGGACCAAGGCGCCGTTCGATTTCCTCGAACTCAAGCGCATCTTCAACCACTGGCAGAGCGGCATGCACGGCAAGGGGTGGTCGGCGCTGTTCTGGTGCAACCACGATCAGCCGCGCATCGTCTCCCGTTTCGGTGATGAGGGTGAGTACAGAGTGGTCGCTGCCAAGATGCTGGCCAGCACTCTGCATGGCCTGCAGGGCACCCCCTACATCTATCAGGGGGAGGAGATCGGCATGACCAACCCCGGTTATCAGCGCATCAATGACTATCAGGATGTAGAGAGCCGCAACATCTTCGCCATCAAGCAGGCGGAAGGGATGAGCGAGGCCGAGATCCTCGCGATTCTGGGTGCCAAGTCCCGCGACAACTCGCGTACCCCGATGCAGTGGAGCGCCGCCCCCAACGCCGGTTTTACTGCAGGCAATCCGTGGCTCAAGCCTGCCGCCAACTATCCCGAGATCAATGCCGAGGCGGCGCTGGCCGACCAGCACTCGGTGTTCTGGCACTATCGGGATCTCATCGCCCTTCGCAAGGCGCACCCCATCTTCACGCAGGGGGATTATCAGGAACTGCTGACCGGGCACCCGCAGATCTGGGCCTATGCCCGCCGCGCCAACGGTCAGACCCTGCTGGTGGTGAGCAACTTCTACGGCAAGCCGGTTGAGTTTGCCTTGCCTGCCGAGCTGCAAAGCGGGCAAGGTCGGCTGCTGCTCGGCAACTACCCCGATAGCCCGGCCCAACCGCAATCGGGTATGCTGCGCCCTTATGAATCCCTGATCTGGCTGATGGAGTAGGTAATGGAGAAGGTGGTGCGTGGTGCCGAGTGGCAGAAGATGGTGGCCGGTGATCCCTATGATGCGGGCGCTCCCGAGCTGAAAGCGGCGCGCGAGCGCTGCCGCAGGCTCTATCACACCTTCAACACCAGCTGGCAGGAGAAACCGGCGCGGGATGCTTTGCTGCACGACCTGCTCGGTGGGCGTGGCCAGGAGTGTGTCATCAATCCGCCGTTCTTCTGCGACTATGGCGCCAACATCTTCGTCGGCGAGAACTTCTACGCCAACGTCAATTGCACCATCCTCGACGTCTGCGAGGTGCACATCGGCGACAACGTGCTGCTGGCGCCCGGGGTGCAGATCTACACCGCCGCTCACCCGGTGGCGGTGGCGCCACGTATCAAGGGTGTCGAGTTCGGCAAGCCGGTGCGGATCGGTCACAACGTCTGGATTGGCGGCAGCGTCGTCATCTGCCCCGGCGTTACTATCGGTGACAACAGCGTCATCGGCGCAGGCTCGGTGGTGACCAAAGATGTGCCCGCCAATGTGGTGGCGGCTGGCAACCCTTGCAAGGTGCTTCGGCCGATGACGGCACAGGAGCTTGAAGGCGTCATCCAGCGGTGAACAGGGGCCATGAATGCAATTGCTATCTGACTGATAGAAAAGCGACTTTCAGATTGTTTTGCATTCAGTGCTTATGTTCGGGGCCGCTTGGCCGATACTGTTGAGTGCAGGAGGAACCCTATGGATATATCAAGTTCTGCAAATGCGTCGTTTGGTTCTGCTCTGATGACGGCCAGTCTGGCCAAGAAACAGCAGACCCAAGAGGGCGAAGCTGCGCTGAAGCTGCTGCAAAACGCAGCGCAATCAGCGCCGGTTGCACCGACATCGGCCAGCGCTTCTCTGGGAAGCAAGATCGATATTCGCGTCTGACCCTAATGAAAAAGCCCCCATCTTGCGATGGGGGCTTTTTTATCTCTGCGATTTGCGGGATCAGACCGGGAAAGGAGCCGGCGCCTCGAAGGTCATCCGCTCGCCGCTACGGGGGTGACTGATGGTCAGCATGGCCGCATGCAGGTAGAGATGGGGCGCCGCCGCCAGCGCATCCGGATGAGCATAGAGGTTGTCACCCAGGATCGGGTGCCCCAGCTCCAGCATATGGACGCGCAACTGGTGCGAGCGACCTGTGATGGGAGTCAGCTTGATCAGGCTGTTGCCGTTCTCCACTTTCAGTTTTTCCCACAGGGTCAGGGCGTGACGCCCCTCCTCGTGATCCACCTTCTGCTTCGGGCGGTTGGGCCAGTCGACGCAGAGCGGCAGGTCAACCTGTCCCGACTCTGCTTCCGGCTCGCCCCACACCCAGGCGAGGTAGTGCTTCTCGGTCTCCCGCTCGCGAAATTGTCGGCTCAGTTCCCGATGAGAGTTGGGATTGAGGGGAATGACAATGACGCCAGTGGTGGACATGTCGAGGCGATGAGCTGCCGCCGCCTTGGGGTGTTGCTGTTTCACCCGATGCAGGACGCTGTCTTCATTCTCGGGGCCGCGCCCGGGGACGCTTAGCAGGCCAGTGGGCTTGTTGACCACCATGATGTCCTTGTCCTTGAACAGGATATCGAGCCAGGGTTCCAGAGGCGGTGAGTATTCAAACATAAATGTCTCGCATCAGAAGGTGGGGGCAAGCCCCCATCAGTTATGGGTAACCATGACAAAGCGGCCTTGGATATCCAGTTTGAGCTGGGTCTGGCCACTGTCGGTCGGTACCTTGTTAGTTATGGGTAACCACGATAAAGCGGATGGCATCCAGCTTGAGCTGGGTCTGGTCGATCAGATGGTGCAATTCTGCCTGCAGATTGCGCAGATATTCCAGCTCGCTGTCGCGCACGTTCGGGTTGACCGCCTTGAGCGCCTCCAGACGATCGAGATCCTGCTGCAGGGTCTGCGCCATCTGGGCGCGGGCCTTGTCGACAATCCCGGCCTTCAGCTCTTCGGCAATCGCCTGACCCTGGCCAATCAGACCATGGATCACCGGCTGGGACGCAGTCACCAGCTTGCTGCCAAGGTGGCGGTTAACCGGCGTCAGCTGGCGGTTGAACGCATCGAACGCCACCTTCTCGCCGAGGTTGTTGCCGTTCTTGTCCATCAGCAGGCGGATCGGTGTCGGCGGCATGAAGCGGTAGAGCTGGGGATGAGCCGCAGACTCGGCGACGAAGATCAGCTCCAGCAGGATGGAACCGACCGGCAGCGCCTTGTTCTTGAGCAGGGCCACCGAGGTGGCACCGATCTCGGAGCCGAGGATCAGGTCGATACCGCCGCGCATCATGGGGTGATCCCAGGAGAGGAACGACATATCGTCCCGCGACAGGGCGGTGGTGCGATCAAAGGTGATGGTCATGCCGTCTTGCGGCAGGCCCGGGAAGCTGGGCACCAGCATGTGATCGCCCGGCATCAGCACCAGCGCATTCTCGCCGCGATCGTCCTGATTGACGCCGATCTCGTCGAACATCTTGAGGGCGAAGGAGATCATGCCAGTGTCGTCATCTTCGGCAGCCAGCTTCTCGACCAGCTGTTTGGCAGCTTCGCCACCGCTGGAGTGGATCTCCAGCAGACGATCGCGGCCCTGTTCCAGCTTGGCCTTGAGCGGCTCGTGCAGTTCGCGGGTGCGGGTCAGCAGTGCTTCGAGGGTCGCCTGATCACCGGTATTGGCAGCCAGCAGCGCGAACAGCTCGTCACGCACCGCTTCAAACACCGGGCGGGCGGTCGGGCAGGTCTGCTCGAACGCATCGAGGCCATCGTGATACCAGAGCTGCAGGGCACGCTGGGAGGTGCCCTCCAGATAGGGAACGTGGATTTCGACGGTGTTCTGCTGACCGATGCGATCGAGACGGCCGATCCGCTGCTCCAGCAGATCCGGGTTGAGGGGCAGATCGAACAGCACCAAATGGCTGGCAAACTGGAAGTTGCGACCTTCGGAGCCGATCTCGGAGCAGAGCAGCACCTGGGCGCCGCCCTCAGCTTGAGCGAAATAGGCGGAGGCCTTGTCCCGCTCGAGGATGGACATCCCCTCGTGGAAGACGGCGGCGCGGATCCCCTCGCGGGTGCGCACAGCCTCTTCCAGCGCGATGGCGGTGGCCGCTTCGGAGCAGATCACCAGCACCTTCTGCTGACGGGCAGAGATCAGCAGCTCCAGCAGCCAGTCAACGCGCGGGTCGAACTGGGTCCAGCTGGCGCTGTCGCCTTCAAACTGCTGGAAGATCTTCTCGGGGTAGAGGTAGCGCAGGGCACGGGTCTGCAGATCGCCGCCATTGCCACCCATCATGCCCATCACCTTGATAGCAGTCTTGTACTGCTCCGGCAGCGGCATGGGGTAGACGTTGAGATGGCGCTCGGGGAAGCCTTGAATATTGGCGCGGCTGTTGCGAAACAGGACGCGACCGGTGCCGTGCTGATCCAGCAGCTTGGCGACCGCCTGTTGACGGGCGGCGGCATCGCCGAGGTCCAGACCGGTCAGTTGATCGGCCAGGATGGCTTTGGCGTTTTCGCTCAGGGTCTCGCCATCCAGCAGCTCTTGCGCGGCGCTGGCGACCTGACCATAGGCCTGCTCCTCGGCGAGGAAGGCGTCGTAGTCGTAGAAACGCTCGGGGTCGAGCAGGCGCAGACGGGCGAAGTGGCTCTGGTGGCCCAGCTGATCCGGGGTGGCGGTCAGCAGCAGCACGCCCGGCACCTGTTCGGCCAGCGCTTCCACCATTTCATAGGCACGGCTCGGCGCCTCTTCGCTCCATTCAAGATGGTGCGCTTCGTCGACAACCAGCAGATCCCACTCGGCTTCCAGCACTTGCTCGAAGCGACGACGCTTCTTGCGCAGGAAGTCGAGGCTGCAGATCACCAGCTGTTCGGTCTCGAAGGGGTTCTCCGCATCTGCGAATGCCTCGATGCAGCGCTCCTCATCAAACAGGGAGAAATGCAGGTTGAAGCGGCGCAGCATTTCGACCAGCCATTGGTGCTGCAAAGTTTCGGGCAGCAGGATCAGCACCCGATGGGCGCGGCCGGAGAGCAGTTGCTGATGAATGATCATTCCCGCTTCGATGGTCTTGCCCAGACCCACTTCATCGGCCAGCAGTACGCGCGGAGCGTAGCGGTGACCCACTTCATGGGCAATATAGAGCTGGTGCGGGATCAGGCTGACCCGGCCACCGGCCAGACCACGAGTCGGGTTGCGACGACGCTGGTGCTGGTTGACCAGCGCTTCGTAGCGCAGGGTGAAGCGGGACATCCGATCGATCTGACCGGCGAACAGGCGATCCTGCGGCTTGTTGAACTTGATAAAGTTGTTGAGAAACACTTCCTTGAGGGCAACGGGCTCATTATTGTCAGTGCGCACACCTACATATATAAGCAGGCCGTCTTTCTCCTGCACTTCTTCGACCGTCATGGTCCAGTCTTCGTGACTGGTGATCTGATCGCCCACATTGAAGCTGACCCGGGTGACCGGCGCCTCTTCTTTGGCATACATGCGGTTTTCACCGGTAGCCGGAAACAACAGGGTAACCATGCGTCCTTCAACAGCAACGACAGTCCCCAACCCCAGATCCGTCTCTGTATCACTAATCCAACGCTGGCCAAGTGCAAAAGGCATTAAACTCTCCAAAGCCCAAGAGTGTGTGAATCGCAAAGGGGCGCTATGTTACCCGAAGGCGTGACCTCGATCACCATGCATATAGATGTAGAGAGACCAAATCGCCACAACCTTGATCTGCTAACACCGCCACGCCATCTAGAGGATAGAGAGCTCGCCAAACGGGTGTGTTGTTGCAGGATAAATGCGCTTTTTGGGTGATTAGTGAACGGTTGAACCAAAAATGCGAATTTAATTCGAAAACACCCTTGCAAGCGTGATCCAGATCCCTATAATGCGCCTCCATCGACAGGGCAAGCGGCAACGCAAACAACCTCGTCGATAACCTCGAAAAGCCTTTGAA
>NZ_JAAKNE010000102.1:0-15978 GCF_049170755.1 Aeromonas sp. 604176 | reverse complement strand
CACCCCACCATGGAGGACAAGCTGGCCGAAGCGCTGCTCTACCGCATCCTCTGCGGCAAGGGCAGTGGCGCCGCCCCGCTCAAGGTGAAGCAGGATCTCAAGCGCAAACTGGCGCGGGAGATTGAGCTCGACGAGAGCTGGTATGACACCGACTACCTCGCCGCCCAGCTCGCCCTGATGCTGAATGCGCTGCCAGCCGACATGGCCGCCGCCCTGCGCCAAGAGCTGAGCCCGGGCTTTGTGCCCAACCTGCTGCACACCCTCGGCTTTGTGCGCCAGTACCAGCTGCTGCAAAAAGAGAACGCCTCGCCGGAGAAGCTCGACAACGTCGAAATGCGCGCCGGTCTCAAGCACCCGCTGCTCGGCTGGCCGCTCTACCACAACTTCTAGGGCCGCTTTCGCCGCCCATCAGTCGCACCACAACGCCCGGCCAGCCGGGCGTTGTTCTATCCTCCCCTCCCCCTCTCGACAGCAAAGAGAGAACACGCGAAAGTCACCCCGGGGCTGTCCCTTCTCTTACCGATATTTATTCACTCAATGCCAGAAGATGAATAAACAACCTGCGATACAACGGCTTGGCGCCAGCTGCGTTTCGGGACAACAAAGCGCGACACAGATCCCGCCACAGCGCCATAATCGGCACCCAATAGCCGACTGGATCACATCAACCGTGCCGAAACCGCGTGGTAAGCCGAGCTAAAATCACGACTCAATCGCGCATAAAAAGGCGGAATAGATCAATAAAAAGCAATTAATCGCGCCGGATTAAATTTCAGGTATGGCTATTTGCACCGCTTGGCCGCTAAATGACAGACCGGCCTTCAGACCAGCATGGAAGCGCACAAGGCTAACCGGCAGCAGACCGGTACGCTCTCAGGACGAGTAATGACTTTCTTCTCTCACAGGAGACAGACCGTGAGCGCTTCGAATCAACACCCCACCATTCCCCCCGGCTCCGGGGCGCTGTTCTTTATCCAGACCTTCTCGACCCTGGGGTTTGCCGTGCTCTACTCCACGCTGGTGCTCTACGCCACCAAGCGGCTCGGCTTTAGCGAATCCCAGGCCAACGCCATGATGGGGGTCTTCGGGGCCTTCAACTATGGCCTGCACCTGTTTGGCGGTTATCTCGGCGGGCGCTACCTCAGCAACCGCAACCTGTTCGTGATGGGGATGGTGCTGCAGGTGATCGGCTGCTACTTCATCGCCGAGATGGGGATCACCGGCCTCTACTGGGGGCTCGCCATGTTCCTCACCGGCAGCGGCCTCAACGTCACCTGCCTCAACATGATGCTGACCCAGCGCTTCGCCCCGGATGATCACCGCCGCGAAAGTGCCTTCCTGTGGAACTACGCCGGGATGAATCTGGGCTTCTTTATCGGCTTCACGGTGGCGGGCTACTTCCAGCTCACCGAGGATTACCGCACCCTGTTCCTGTTTGCGACGCTGGGCAACATCATCGCCATCATCGCCACCTTCGCCTGCTGGCCGATTCTGGCGGATATCAGCACACCGCTGCGCCATATCAAGGGGAGCGGTTTCTACCGCCGCATGCTGGCCGGCCTCGCCATTCTGGCCATGCTGGTGCCCGCCCTGCGTCTGCTGCTGACCCACGCCAGTTTCAGCGGCAGCTTCGTGCTGATCCTGGGGGCCGTGGTGCTGGTACTGCTCTGCGTGATAACCGCCCGCCACCCGGACGCCGCCGAGCGCAGCCGCATGGTGGCCTATCTGATCCTCGCCCTCGGCTCCCTCATCTTCTGGTCGCTCTACCAGCTGGCGCCCATGGGGCTGATGCTCTTCTCCGAGCACAACATCAACCTCAACGTGTTCGGGCTGCGGGTCGCCCCCCAGTGGATCCAGAACATCAACACCATTGTCATCGTCATCGGTGGCCCCTTGATGGCGCTGCTGTTCAAGCGCCTGCGCGAACAGGGGTGGAATATCGACATCCCCTCCCAGTTTGCCGCCTCCCTGTTCTGCATGGGATTGGGGATGCTGGTGCTGCCGATCGGCATCCATCTGGCGGGGGCCGACGGGCTGGTCGCCTTCAAGTGGATCGCCATCAGCTATGTGCTGCAGAGCTTTGGCGAGCTGCTGATCTCCCCCATCGGCTACGCCATGATTGGCAAGCTGGCCCCCGCCAGCCTGCAAGGCTTGATGATGGGTTGCTGGATGATGGTGACTGGCGTCGCCTCTGTCCTGGCGGGCTATGTCTCCGGCGCCATGCCGCAGAATATCGGCAGCACCCCGGTCGCCACCAACCCGGGCTACAGCTCGGTGTTCAATATGCTGGGCTGGGGTTCGCTGGCGGGCGGCGTGGTGTTGCTCCTGCTGGTGCCCCGCCTGCGCCAGCTGATCGCCTCGAAAATTGCCCCGCAACCAGCGGCGACAGCCATTCCTGTCTAATCGGGTTCGGGCCAACCATTTCAGTGGTCCCTGCCAGCGCGAACGGTTAAATCAGCAACGCGGCTGATCATGCAAAGGGCCCCGCCATCATGGATGGCGGGGCCCTCGCTTTTGGTGGGATGTGTGGCTCTTTTCAGGTTGGCAACCTGGCACCTATTGCGGCGCTTGCCCTATTGTCAGCTTCCCCTCACCCTAACCCTCTCCCAAGGGGAGAGGGGATCAGCGCCTGCCAACCTGTAGCCCTAGCTGTCACTCCATTTAAAAATTACCGCAATCTGGGCTCCCTTCTCCCCTTGCGGGAGAAGGGGCGGGGATGAGGGGCCACAAAAATAGAATTACCGATCACGTTGAGACAATAGGTTTTCACGATAGTCCAATTACGCTTCGCTAATCAAGCCTACGATTCACAATATTATCCTCAGCTATGATGAGTTAATCCCAAAAAAGCTTCATAGTTGAAAAGCTTCTTAATACCTTCAATCTCTGCTCCTCATTAAGATTACAAACCCCATGCTGATAAAGATATTCTTTTTCCTTCTGATATTCATTGTCAGGATATATATTTAATCCAGTGTAATGCATATCTAGATCATCAGCATCATTAATTAAATCGATTGGTATTCTATAATTGACCTCAGCATCATTATTAAAATCGCTGTCTTTTTCTGTGCTATTTTTATCCAAAGGTCTCAACAATGTTATGGATGAAAGATATTCATGCCACTTCATATTTTGGGGATTAATCTTGGATAACATTTCTAGCTCTTCTTCTGTCTGAGCATTAACGACCCCCGGATAACAAGTTGACACATTGTCCATGAAGAAGCTCTTTGCCATAGATTGGGTTTGTATTAAATCTATATTTGCAGGCGCATTTTCTTTATCCACTGACTTATAAAGAGATTTAACCAACTCCTCTAGTTTATCTGTTGTAACAACAAGTGCATCAACAGACTTTGATGTATGAGTTATTTGTTTAGATATCTCTCTATTTTTTAGAAAATCAAAAAACATTGCCGCCCATTGTTTGCGCAAATGATTTTCTATGTCACTGGCTAATTCAAATGGCTCATAAGCATTATTCACTGATGCTTTACGAACATAGTTTATAAAGTTAAATATACTCAGCGCATCTTTTGACTGTTCTATGGCAGGAAATGTCATCTCTGTTATAAATGATTTATCTTTGTTCTCCTGGTATATATAATGGTTATCCAAAACGTTCCTTTTAATATAGGTAAATACAGGAATATTAGCCTTTACTGCTGCATCATATTCAGCATTGGTTATTGATTTAGACTTATCATAAACATATTTCCCGCCAAACCGACCACCTATTAACAAAAGAAACATTTGACAGTTCGAAACTTCATTAATGCAAGCTTCATGGGTATGCAAATCAGGATGATAAAAAACATCTCCATTTTCACTTAAAACAGGTTCAAATCCAAACCCCTTTATAAAAGTACATAATGAATCCCTTATTTGTTGTAAGTCGTAGCATGTTGAACTAACAAAAACTTTTGGTTTAGCCATGTCAAATCTCTATTTGTTCATGTCACATATCAGGAAATAAAAATAAAGTGGCTCTCGCCACTTTATTTCTTAATTAAGCCAAATTCTCCTCCGCGACCGGCTCGGCACCGGCGGCGGGTTCAATCTCGATGCGATCCACGCGCTGCAAACCGCGGGGCAGCTTGGCGCCGCGGCGGCCGCGCTCGCCACGGTAGTAGTCGAGATCCGAAGGTTTCAGGGTGAGCTTGCGCTTGCCGGCAAACAGGGTGACCGACTGGCCCTGCGGGATGACGGCGGCCATCACCACAAACTCCTCCCGCGCCTTCACGCGCGCCGACGGAATGCTGATGAGCTTGTTGCCCTTGCCCTTGCCGAGCACCGGCAGGGTGTTCATCGGGAACAGCAGCATCCGCCCTTCGTTGGAGATGGCCATGCAGAGATCGGTCTCCGGCGAGCCGATCTTCTGGGGTGCCATCACCTGACCCCCTTCCGGCACGGTGAGCAGCGCCTTGCCGTTCTTGTTCTTGCCTATGAGATCGTCATAGGTGCAGACAAAGCCGTAACCAGCATCGGAGCAGATGAGGTAGGGCTCACCCTCGTTGCCCATCACCAGATGACGTACCTCTTCACCGGCGCCCAGTGCAAAGCGGCCGGTGAGCGGTTCGCCCTGACTGCGCGCGGATGGCAAGGTGTGAGATTCGAGGGCGTAGGTTCTCCCCAACGTGGAGAGGAACACCGCCTGCTGGTTGCTGCGGCCAAAGGCGTGGGTGAGGTAGTTGTCCCCCGCCTTGTAGGAGAGCCCCTCGACATCCACGTCGTGACCCTTGGCGGCGCGCACCCACCCCTTGTCGGAGAGGATGACGGTGACCGGTTCGCTCGGCACCAGCTCTTTCTCGGTCAGCGCCACGGCGGTGGCACGCTCCACCAGCGGAGTGCGGCGATCGTCGCCGTACTTCTCGGCATCGGCCAGCAGCTCTTTCTTGAGCAGGGTGTTGAGACGACGCTCGGAGCCCAGGATCAGCTCCAGCTTGTCGCGCTCTTCGGCCAGTTCGTTCTGTTCGGCGCGCAGCTTGAACTCTTCGAGCTTGGCCAGATGGCGCAGTTTCAGCTCGAGGATCGCTTCGGCCTGGGTCTCGGTAATGTTGAAGCGCTCCACCATCACCTTGCCCGGCTCATCCTCGGTGCGGATGATCTCGATCACCTCGTCGATGTTGAGGTAGGCGATCAGCAAGCCTTCGAGGATATGCAGGCGAGCCAGCACCTTGTCGAGGCGGAATTGCAGGCGGCGACGCACCGTCTCGCGGCGGAACTGGATCCACTCGCTGAGGATGGTCTTGAGGCACTTCACCTGCGGCCGGTTGTCGAGGCCGAGGATGTTGAGGTTGACCCGGTAGTTCTTCTCCAGATCCGTGGTGGCGAACAGGTGGGCCATCAGCCCCTCTACATCCACCCGGTTGGAGCGCGGCACGATCACCAGACGGGTCGGGTTCTCGTGGTCAGATTCATCCCGCAGATCGGTCACCATCGGCAGCTTTTTCGCCACCATCTGGGCGGCGATCTGCTCCATGATCTTGGCGCCGGAGGCCTGATGGGGCAGCGCTGTGATGACGATGTCGCCATCCTCCTCGCTCCAGACCGCCCGCTGCTTGATGGAGCCCTTGCCGGTCTCGTAGATTTTGCGGATATCGTCGCGCGGGGTGATGATCTCGGCGTTGGTCGGGTAGTCCGGCCCCTGAATGTGCTGCATCAACACATCGAGCCCCGCATTGGGGTTGTCGAGCAGCTCGGCACAGGCGTAGGCCACTTCCCGCGCGTTGTGGGGCGGGATGTCGGTCGCCATGCCCACCGCGATACCGGTCACCCCGTTGAGCAGGATGTGCGGCAGACGGGCGGGCAGCACCACCGGCTCCTTCATGGTGCCGTCGAAGTTCGGCGTCCACTCCACCGTGCCTTGCCCCAGCTCGGAGAGCAGCAGCTCGGAGAAGCGCGACAGCCGCGCCTCGGTATAACGCATGGCAGCGAAGGATTTGGGATCATCCGGCGCACCCCAGTTACCCTGACCATCCACCAGCGGGTAGCGGTAGGAGAAGGGCTGGGCCATCAGCACCATGGCTTCATAACAGGCGCTGTCGCCGTGGGGGTGGTACTTACCCAGCACATCACCCACGGTACGGGCGGATTTCTTGTGCTTGGACAGCGCCGACAGACCCAGCTCGCTCATGGCGTAGATGATGCGCCGCTGCACCGGTTTGAGGCCATCGCCAATATGCGGCAAGGCCCGATCCATGATGACGTACATGGAGTAGTTCAAGTAAGCCTGTTCGGTAAAGGTGCGCATTGGCTGGCGCTCTACCCCGTCCAGACTGAGCTCGATAGCATCACTCATATGTTTTTCTCTTGCTATGGCGCGCCCCAGGAGGGCACGCCTGAAATGCGGGTCGGCAGGTGACCGACGGCTTAGATGATGGCGAGGTTACCCTTCTCTTCGAGCCATTCACGGCGATCACCCGCCCGCTTCTTGGCCAGCAGCATGTCCATCAGCTGCAGAGTCTCGTCAGCCGCATCCCCTTCACTCTCTCCTGCCGGCTCCATGGTGAGCTGCACCAGACGGCGAGTGTTGGGATCCATGGTGGTTTCCCGCAGCTGTTTCGGGTTCATTTCACCCAGACCCTTGAATCGGGTCACCATCACCTTGCCCTTCTTCTTCTCGGCTTCGACCCGCTGCAGCACACCGTTCTTCTCGTCCTCGTCGAGGGCGTAGTAGACCTCTTTACCGATATCGATCCGATAGAGGGGCGGCATGGCGACGTAAACGTGCCCCTTCTCCACCAGCGTGCGGAAGTGCTTCACAAACAGGGCGCAGAGCAGGGTGGCGATGTGCAGACCGTCCGAGTCAGCATCCGCGAGGATGCACACCTTGCCGTAGCGCAGGCCACTGAGATCCTCGGAGTCGGGGTCGAGCCCGATGGCGACCGAGATGTCGTGTACTTCCTGTGAGGCGAGCACCTGACCGGCTTCTACCTCCCAGGTGTTCAGGATCTTGCCGCGCAGCGGCATGATGGCTTGAAACTCGCGATCCCGCGCCTGCTTGGCACTGCCGCCTGCGGAGTCACCCTCCACCAGGAACAGTTCGCCCTGCATGGGGTCGGCGCAGTTACAGTCGGTCAGCTTGCCGGGCAGCGCCGGGCCCTGGGTAATCTTCTTGCGCACCACCGTCTTGGCGGCGCGCATCCGGCGCTGGGCGCTGCTGATACAGATCTCGGCGATCTGCTCCGCCAGCTCGGTGTTGCTGTTCAGATAGAGGCTGAAGGCATCCTTCACCACGCCGGAGACGAACGCCGAGCTCTGACGGGAGGAGAGGCGCTCCTTGGTCTGACCGGCAAACTGCGGATCCTGCATCTTGATGGAGAGGATGTAGGCGCAGCGATCCCAGATATCTTCCGGGGTCAGCTTGACCCCGCGCGGCAGCAGGTTGCGGAACTCGCAGAACTCGCGCATGGCGTCGAGCAGGCCCTGACGCAGGCCGTTGACGTGAGTACCGCCCTGCGCGGTGGGAATGAGGTTCACATAGGATTCGGCAAGGCATTCGCCCCCTTCCGGCAACCAGCAGAGCGCCCAGTCCACCGCCGACTGTTCGGAGCTGAACGAGCCGATAAAGGGCTGCTCCGGCAGGCAGGTGAACTGCTTGACCGCATCGACCAGATAATCCTTGAGGCCATCTTCGTAGCACCACTCCAGCTTGATGCCGGTGTTCTTGTCGAGGAACTTGATGGTGAGGCCGGGGCAGAGCACGGCCTTGGCTTTGAGCAGGTGCTCCAGCTTGGTGACCGAGAATTTGGGCGAATCGAAGTAGCTCGCCTGCGGCCAGAAGCGCACCCGAGTGCCGGTGTTGCGACGACCGCAGGTGCCTGTGATAGTCAGCTCCTGCACCTTCTCGCCACGCTCGAAGGCGATGTCGTAGACCTGACCGTCGCGACGCACCGTCACCTCGACCCGATCGGAGAGGGCGTTTACGACCGAAATACCCACCCCGTGCAAACCGCCGGAGAACTGGTAGTTCTTGTTGGAGAATTTGCCGCCCGCGTGCAGCTTGCAGAGGATCAGCTCCACCCCGCTGACCCCCTCTTCCGGGTGGATATCGACCGGCATGCCGCGGCCGTCGTCGATCACTTCGAGGGACTGGTCTTCATGCAGGATCACCTCCAGATTGCGGGCGTGACCTGCCAGCGCTTCATCGACGCTGTTGTCGATGACCTCCTGGCCGAGGTGGTTGGGCCGGGTGGTGTCGGTATACATGCCGGGGCGGCGACGCACCGGCTCAAGGCCATTGAGGACCTCAATGGCATCCGCATTGTATTGAGTAGACATGGAGGGCCTTGCGAATTGACGTTTGGAGGGAATCTTAACTGCTAGGCGGGGGTAGAACAAACTCCCCGCACCGAAAGCTTGATCTGGAGAAGAACAAGCAGGGCGAGACCGCCCTTATTGACTCAAACCTGACTATAACCCGAGGAAACGGATGATCTGGGCGGGGTAGCGCTCGAACGCAACAAAGGCATGGTTGCCACCGCACTCCAGCGAGAGGCGGGCAAAGCGGTATTCATCCAGCGCCTTGCGATAGTCGAGCACCTCATCCCCCTGCTGTTGCAGGATCCAGAGCCGCTCCGGCGCCGTCACCGGTACCGCCAGTGCCCGCAGCTCATCCATATGTTCAGGCCGCAGTTCGTACTGCTCCCCGGTATAGGGATTGGTCTGGGGGCCGAGGTAGTCACAGAGCAGCTCGTGGGGGCGCACCGCCGGATTGATCAGCGCCGCGCGGCAGCCGTACTGCTCGCTCACTCGGGTCGCCATAAAGCCGCCGAGGGAGCTGCCCACGGCGCCGAGCTTGTATTCACTACCATAACGACGCTGCAGATCGGCAATGGTCTGCTCGATGGCCGCCCAGGCCGCCGCTGGCGTATTGGGCTGGGCCGGAATGATCACTTCGATGTCGGGCCGGTTGGCGGCCACCCAGGCAGCCATCTGCTGCGCCTTGGCGGAGCCCGGTGAGGAGTTGAAACCGTGCAGATAAAGGAGAACCGACTTCATGGGATGCTCTCCTCAATAACCGGTGGCGTTGGGGTCGGGCACAAACTGCCCCACCGGCAGGCGCCACACCTCGCTGGCCACCCGCCCATCCGGATAGAGGGTGAGATAGCGCCAGCCCGGGCCGGACTCGTCCAGCGCGAAGCCATCAGAGAGCGGTTTGAACTGAATGCAGGTGGAGGGGCTGGCAATCAGCCGCACCCCGCGGTGCACCTCGTCAAACTCCTGATGAACGTGACCGAACAGGATGGTCTTCTGCTGTGGATGACGGGCCAGTACGGCAAACAGATCATCAGCATTCTTGAGATTGTGCTGATCCAGCCAGGCGCAACCCACCGGCACAGCCTGATGGTGCAGGGTGATAAGAGCGTGGCGATCAGGATATTGGCGCAGGGCGCGGTCGAGGGCGGCCAGCTGGTGATCACCGATCATGCCGTGAGGTTTGCCGCGCACCTGGGTATCGAGCAGGATCACCTGCCAGTGGTCGCCAACCAACTGTTTGGATTCACTGATCCCGGCGGCATGGAGATATTCGGTCATCAGCGGGCTGTCATCGTGATTGCCGGGCAGCCAGTAGATGGGGCGGCCCAGGGGCGCCATCATCGAGGCGAAACGCTGATAGGATTCCGGACTGTGATCCTGCGACAGATCGCCGGTCGCCAGAATCACCTCGTAGGGGTGTTCATTGGCCTGCACCTGTTCCAGCACGGCGGCCAGACTCTCTGCGGTGCGCACAGCCAACAGCCGCCCTTCGGCACTCGCGAAGAGGTGGGTGTCGGTAATTTGCAACAGGCGCACACTGCCGTCCTGCGCCTGGGGGAGCTCTGTTTCCAAAATCACGCTTCTTTTTATTTGTTCAACTGGAGATATTGATCGGGCTGGTACCATGTCTGAGACAAAATTTTAGCCATTCGGCCAGAAACAGATTTACCTGCTCCTTTTCGTCCCGCTGGTGCATCTTTTTATTGGGATAATCATAACGTGGTTGCAAACGGGAAATCTGTTGCGCTGCACACACTTCCGCCATCCTCACATCATGATACAAACGAATCTCTATCTGAGCTTGTAAATATTCGGGCAATTCGGGGTTGTGCTGGCTCAGGATCACCTGATTGGTGAAGCGACTCTCGCCAATGATGGTGAGCTGGAACTGCAGATCGTTGCCGACCCGATAGCGGCGCTCGGCTCCCACCTCCCCATCTGGCGGCAGCAGTTTCATTAATGCCATGTAGTTGACCTCGCAGGTACGCTGCAAGGACATCAGATCAGGCACATAGCGCCTGCTCTGTTGCAGGGTCAGCGCCACCTCAGCGATCCGCCAGCCAGCGGGCGCGCAGCTCGCCATGGTTGAGGGCTAACCACTGCAGGGCAATGACCGAGGCCGCATTGTCGATGCGCCCCTCTTTGAGCCAGGCATAGGCCTGTTCGCGGCTCACCACGTGCACCCGGATATCCTCACCTTCATCCGCCAGACCGTGCAGCCCCTCGGCCTTGCTGGCATCCACCTCGCCCACAAAGACCTCGATCCGCTCGGTGCTGCCGCCCGGGCTCACCAGATAGCTGATGGCATGCTCGCAGCGGGCCACCTCGATCCCGGCCTCTTCCACCGCTTCGCGGCGCACCACCGCCTCGGCGGTTTCCCCTTCGTCGATGATGCCGGCCACCAGCTCCAGCAACCAGGGGGTCGGGCTGGTCTCCATGGCGCCGATACGGAACTGCTCCACCAACACGATCTGGTCGCGCACCGGATCATAGGGCAGCAGCGCGGCAGCATGGCCCCGCTCGAACAGCTCGCGCACGATGGGCTGATTCCAGCCGCCAGCAAATAACCGATGCTGCAGACGATAGACATTCACCTTGAAGAAGCCGTTATATCCAGCTGATTTTTCAATGATTTTCACATCATCGGCGGCGTAATGCCGATCTTGCGGCAAGGGTTGCTGCGACATCCGGGGCTCCCGTCAGCTTGACTTGTATCAGTTTGACCATAAAATCCGAGGAACATGAATGAACGTTCATTCACTCGGCGTGCCATGGTAATGAGGGGTGGATTTTAGCAGCCACAGACCATTTGGCTAGGCGCGCGGGGAGAAAACTGCGTCCGGTTCTTGACGTTCCCGTCACCGGACCTGAGACTCTTAGCATTAAATTTTGCTTATAGTAGAGTGATTAAGCTGCAATCAAGCTTGGTCGGTGACAATATTTGCCTCTCCAGCAACCAGTTTGGGTTACTACATAAGGTTAAAACGATCTATGAAAAGAACACTTTTGTCAGTCATGGTGTTGCTGGGCGTCAGTGCCGGTGCCCATGCCGAAAACCTGCTCGACATCTACCAGCAAGCCCAGATCAAAGACCCGCAGTTGCTGCAGTCCAAAGCCGTTCGCGACCAGGCCTTCGAGAAGATCAACGAATCCCGTGCCCCTCTGCTGCCCCAGATCGATCTGGGTGCCGGGCTCAATTATCTGCAAAACAAGAACGATACCCAGAGCAATACCAACGCCAAGGGCGAGGTGACGCTGTCGCAATCCCTCTATCGTCGCAGTAACTGGGTCAATCTGGATATCAGCGAGAAGCAGGCCACCCAGTCAGATGTCGCCTACAACCTCGAAGTCCAGAACCTGATGGTGCGCAGCGCCACCGCCTATTTCAACGTGCTCAAGGCGATGGATACCCTGGAGTTCGTCCGCGCCAACAAGGTTGCCGTGGAGCGTCAGCTGGAACAAACCCAGCAGCGTTTTGAGGTTGGTCTGACCGCCATCACCGACGTTCATGAAGCCGAGGCTTCCCGCGACCAGGCGCTGGCTGACGAGATCAATGCCGAGAACACTCTGGACAACAGCTACGAAGCCTTGCGCGAGCTGACCGGTGTCGATCACCGCAATCTGGACATCCTCAACACCGAGCGTTTCAGCCCGCAGAAGACCGCCTTCGGTTCTGACAAGTGGCTGGAGCTGGCGCTGGACAAGAACCTGCAACTGCACAATGCCCGCATCGCCAAGGATATCGCCAAGGAGCAGATCGATCTGGCCAAGACCGGCCACGAACCGACTCTGGATCTGGGCGCCGGCCTGCAAACCAGCAATACCGATTACAAGCTGGATAGCATCCAAGGCGGTGGCAATGACAATCAGGCCAATATCGGTCTGACCTTCAAGCTGCCGCTCTACAGCGGTGGCGCCACCACTTCCAAGGTGAAGCAGGCCCAGTTCAACTACGTCGCAGCCAGCGAGCTGCTGGAGAAGAACTTCCGCTCGGTACAGAGCACTGTGCGCTCCTCCTATAACAACGTGAACGCCAGCATCGGCTCGGTACGCGCCTACAGCCAGTCCGTAGTCTCCGCCGACAGCGCCCTTAAGGCGACCGAGGCCGGTTACGAGGTGGGTACCCGCACCATCGTCGACGTGCTGGACTCCACCCGCAAGCTGTACGAAGCGAAGCAGAAGCTCTCCGAGGCCCGTTACAACTACATCCTCAACATCCTGAGCCTGAAGCAGGCTGCCGGTGTCCTGGAAGCGCAGGATCTGGTGGAAGTAAACCAGGGTCTGATGCCGGCTACCGCAAAAGCCAAGACCAAAGCCTGATAGCCGTTATCGGGAATGAAAAAGGCGACCGCAAGGTCGCCTTTTTGTTATCCGTGTTTCTGTCGGCTTGCTCCCGCCGATAGTGAGCCCCGCCAGATGACGAGGCCAGCAGCGCGTTACCCGCGCTCGCGGATAGTCTTGATGATGTCAGTGGTGGAGCAGCCATCTTCAAAGTTGAGCACGCGCACTTCGCCGCCATTGGCGGTCACTTCGGCGTAACCGGCAATATCTTCCGGCTTGTAGTCGCCGCCCTTGACCAGCAGATCCGGCAGGATCTCGGCGATCAGGCGCTGCGGGGTATCTTCACCGAACGGCACTACCCAGTCCACGGCGCCCAGTGCGGCCAGTACGGCCATGCGACGCTCGGTCGGGTTGACCGGACGACCCGGCCCTTTCAGACGGCGAACCGACTCGTCGGTGTTGACCGCCACGATCAGACGATCCCCCAGCTTGCCGGCGTTGGCCAGATAGGAGACATGGCCGGCGTGCAGGATGTCGAAACAGCCGTTGGTCATCACTACCTTCTCGCCGCGCAGACGGGCGGCACGAACTGCCACTTTCAGCTGGGCTTCCGACATGACGCCAAAACCGGTCTCCTGCTCGGTGTAGAGGGCGTTGGCCAGCTCGACCGGACTGACTGTAGAGGTACCCAGCTTGCCGACCACGATACCGGCGGCGGTATTGGCCAGCGCACAGGCTTCGTCCAGGCTCTTGCCAGCGGCCAGCGAGGTGGCCAAGGTGGAGATGACGGTATCACCGGCACCGGTCACATCGTAAACCTCGTGGGCCTGAGCCGGCAGATGCAGCTCCGGCTGGCCTTCGCGGATCAGGGTCATACCGTTCTCGGAACGGGTGACCAGCAGGGCATCCAGCTCGAAACGCTTGACCAGATCCAGCCCCTTGGCGACCAGCTCCTCTTCGCTCTTCACCTTGCCCACTACAGCCTCGAACTCGGACATGTTGGGGGTCAGCAGGGTGGCGCCGCGGTACTTCTCGAAGTCGGTCCCCTTGGGATCGACCAGCACCGGAATGCCGGCGGCGCGGGCACGCTTGATCATGCCGGGTACGTCGTTGAGGGCACCCTTGCCGTAGTCGGAGAGGATCATCACGTCGCTGTTTGGCAGCGCCTGCTCGACCTTGCTCACCAGCAGGGTGGAGTCGACAGCGTGGAACCCCTCTTCGAAATCGAGACGCAGCAGTTGCTGGTTGCGCGACAGCACGCGCAGCTTGGTAATGGTCGGGTAGTCGGCCAGACGAACGAAGTCACAGGCGACCTTGACGCCGGCCATTTGGCCAGCCAGGGCATCGGCAGCCTCATCCTGACCGGTCAGGCCAAGCAGCACGGCATGAGCGCCAAGGGCGGCGGAGTTGAGGGCCACGTTGGCGGCACCGCCCGGACGCTCCTCAATGTGTTCAACCTTGACCACGGGCACCGGTGCCTCGGGCGAGATCCGGCCGGTGGGGCCATGCCAATAACGGTCCAACATGACATCGCCAACGACCAGGACGCGGGCTTTTTCAAACTCGGGCAGGGTGATCTTCATCTGTATCGACTCTCAAAACCTGAAAAATCAGTCGCCGATTTTATCACACTCTTTTATTTGAGGGAGAAAAAGCAAACCTGTGGTTTCCATTAAGAACGCGGCAGGAAACCCATAGTTACCCTTCGCGCCACACGGACAAGACACAAGCAGCCCCTCTGACCAGCAGATAGCCATTCGCCCCCGCCCCCCCTTTTCGGCTAGAATCCCCCGATTGTTTTCGTAAGCAAAGAGATTCTCCATGGCCCATGACAACGCTCCCCGCCTCGAGCCCCGCCTGTTTCATCCCCGTTACTGGGCCAGCTGGTTTGGCCTCGGCCTGCTCTGGCTGCTGACTCTGCTGCCGTGGCGCAGCCAGATGTGGCTGGGTCGCCAGCTCGGTCATCTTGCCGCCAAAGTGCTCAAATCACGGGTGAAGATTGCCCGTCGCAATCTGGAGCTGGCGCTGCCGGAGCTGACACTGGCCGAGCGCGAGAAGCTGCTCAAGCAAAACTTCGAGAGCGTGGGCTGCGCCGTATTCGAGGTGGGTATCGCCTGGTTCTGGCCGGACTGGCGGATGCGCAACCTGATGAAGGTGGAAGGGGAAGAGCATGTCATTGCCGCCATGGAAAAAGGTCAGGGCATGCTGCTGCTCTCCTGCCACTTCCTGACGCTTGAACTCAACGCCCGCTGTTTCGGTCTGGTACGGCCAGGGGTCGGGGTCTATCGCCCCAACACCAACCCGGTGCTGGAGTATGCCCAGTATCACGGTCGCTGCGCCTCCAACAAATATCTGGTAGACCGGATGGACGTGAAGGGGATGATCAAGGCGCTGCGCAACGGTGACGCCCTCTGGTACGCGCCGGATCACGACTATGGCTCCCACGCCAGCGTGTTCGTGCCCTACTTCGCGGTGGAGCAGGCGGCCACCATCACCGGCACCGCCACTCTGGCGAGGGTGAAGAACACCGTCACCCTGCCCTGCTACAACATCCGCACCAGCGAGGGTTACACCCTGCATATCGGAGCGCCCCTCGCCGACTACCCGAGCGGTGATGACATGGTCGATGCGGCTCGCGCCAACCGCGAGATTGAAGCCGCGGTGCGCAAGGCGCCGGAGCAGTACATGTGGCTCCATCGCCGCTTCAAGACCCGCCCCTCCCCCGAGGATGCGGGGTTCTACTAAGCCGCAGCCCCCGACTGGGGCCAGATCGCCAAAACCGACAAACCGCCTGCTGGCGGTTTGTTTTTATCTGCTGTCAGCCCTGTGCGGCAAGCAAGATCTCCCTGCGTCCCATAACCTCCTGCACGACCTCCTGCAATCAGCCGATCATCTCCCTCAACCGGCCACAAAAGAGCCCTCATCACTGCCTGCAAAAACTGAAAGAGGGTTACAAAACTATTGATTCATTAGTGAGTAGAGAGAGATTTCGATAGATCCATCGTCATTACCCGCTGATGAGTTATTGAGTGATTTGCCCCATTCGAATACAAAAATTGAATTTGTGATGCAAATCACCTTTACGTGATGGCACAGCAAAGCTGATTTAGTGATGTGCATCACAAAAAAATGGTCATTAAAAACAGAAAAGATCGAAATGTAGCCGAATTACAGCGAACGAATGTGATCTTCATCACTGGTTGGATAGGGGGTATGACGGGGTATCTGAGAGATGGATCACAAGACACCCCGTTTTCAGCCTAATTTGATCGCAAGCTGGTAGATTGAAGTTGCTTAGACGACCGGGATGGAGGTTCGGCAAAACCGGCCATCCCGAACTACCACTTTTAATCAAACAGGCTTAAAACGGGGTCCCGACATGTTATCACCGGATACCAAAGTCAAGATACAGAATTTTGGACGCTTCCTGTC
>NZ_JAAKNE010000101.1:0-16115 GCF_049170755.1 Aeromonas sp. 604176 | reverse complement strand
GACGCGGCGCACGGCGCTGCTCACTCGGATCGCGCGGCTCTTTGCGCAGCGGCGCGCCGATACCACGGGCGATGTTGTCGAGGGTCTCGCGGGAGGCTTCAAAACCAGCCACCTGCTCGCAGGGGATGTTCTGCTTGGTCAGACGCTCGATGGCTTTGATCAGTTTGCCTTCATCGGCCGCAACTAGGGAGATGGCGTGACCGGCCGCGCCGGCACGACCGGTACGACCGATACGGTGCACGTAATCTTCCGCCACGTTCGGCAGCTCGAAGTTCACTACCTGCGGCAGCTTGTCGATATCGAGGCCACGGGCCGCGATGTCGGTCGCCACCATCACGCGCACACTGCCATCCTTGAAACCGGCCAGCGCGCGGGTACGGGCGCCCTGGCTCTTGTTGCCGTGAATGGCGGCAGCACTGATGCCGTCTTTTTCAAGCTTCTCGGCAACGCGGTTGGCGATGTGCTTGGTACGGGTAAAGACCAGCACCTGCTGCCAGTTGTTGCTGGAGATCAGGTGGCTCAGCAGGGCAATCTTGTTGGCCTTGTCGCACGGGTGCACCAGCTGCTCGATACGCTCGGCGGTACTGTTGCGCGGGGCAACTTCAATGACAGCCGGGTTGTCCAGCAGGCCAGTGGCCAGCTCGCGAATTTCATCGGCGAAGGTGGCGGAGAAGAGCAGGTTCTGGCGCTTCTTCGGCAGCAGGGTCAGGATGCGGCGGATGTCGCGGATAAAGCCCATGTCGAGCATGCGATCCGCTTCGTCCAGTACCAGGATCTCCACCTCGTCAAACTTGACGGCGTTCTGGTTGTAGAGATCGATCAGACGGCCCGGACAGGCCACCAGCACGTCCAGACCACGGCGAGTCGCCATCATCTGCGGGTTGATGCTCACGCCACCGAATACCACGTGGCTGCGCAGGGGCAGATGCTTGCCATAGTTGCGCACGCTCTCGCCCACCTGGGCGGCCAGCTCGCGCGTCGGGGTCAGTACCAGCGCACGGACGCGGTTCGGAGAGACCTTGCGCTTGCTCTCCATCAGACGTTGCAGCATCGGCAGGGTAAAGCCTGCGGTCTTGCCGGTCCCTGTTTGGGCCGCCGCCATCAGATCGCGGCCAGCCAGAACGGCGGGGATCGCTTGTTGCTGAATGGGAGACGGGGTGTCGTAGCCTTGTTCGGCAACGGCACGCAACAAGGGTTCGGCCAGACCGAGGGAAGTAAAACTCATAGTTACCTGCTAGGGATAGGGGCGCCGACAATCCGGGATGGGGCTCCTCTGCTGAGCCGATGCCATCTCGCCAGACTCGGGCCTGTTGAGAACACAACGATTTCCCCGGGGAGCAGAGCAAAGGGGAAAGAATAGGGGCGCAGTCTAACGGAGTTGTGCCGGATAAACGAGAAAAATGTGATGCTCCTCCCAGCACGCACAGAAAAGCCCTCTGCTCTCCACCGAATAATCCCGTTGACCAGTGAAGCACGCACCACACTATTAACTGACAACTTATTACCTGTCCCGCCATCGTGATGCGCGGGTCGCAGGCGCACGGGATAGCAGAGAACAAAAAGCAGAATAACGAGGTTAAGCTATGAGCACGCAATATCGTCCCCACGGCAACTGGCAGGCCAAGCTCTGCCTGCTGCTGCTTTTGCTGACCCCTTCCCTGCAGGCCAGTCAGACCCTGACCGTGGCCTGGAGCCACTGGCCCCCCTTCAGTCAAATCAACAACAGGGGTGAGCTGGACGGGCTGGATGTCAGCCTGACTCGCCAGATCCTCACCCAGGCGGGCTTTGCCCCCAAATTTCGTGAGATCCCCTGGGCGCGGGCACTCCATCTGGTGGAGCACGATCAGCTGGATGTGGCGATGGCCGCCCTCCCCCTGCCGGAGCGGCAGAAGTATGCCCGCTTCTCTGCACCCTATCGCCAGAGCGCCTATGTGCTGTTGAGTAATAACCCGATTCCAGGCCATCAGGATCGCTGGGGAAAGCTCGATACCTTGTCCAAACTGTGCCACAACAAGGAGCTCAAAATTGGCAAACTGCGCGGTACTCGCCCCATTCATCAAATGGACGAGTGTCCTGCCCTCAAGGGGGCGACCGAGTACAATGCCGATGATCGACTAATCGAACTGCTGCTGGCCCGCCGTCTCGATGGCATCATTATGGAGTGGCAATATGCACGCTATCGGCTCTCCCAATTGGGCGCCGAGGGGTTTATCAGTTGTCAGCTGTTGCTGCACCATCAGCCGGTCAGCCTGATGTTTGCCAAAAACAGCATGAGCGAAGAGCAGCTCCTCAAGGTCAACGAGGCCATTCACGCTATGCCCAAACACCATGGGAAGTTCTCTCCCCCCAACTGCCGTCTCGATGCCGATCCGCAGGACGCTGATCACTCTTGATAACCGACGAGTGATAGAAGTACCGCAGAGCATAAGAACAAAGGCGACCCGAAGGTCGCCTTTGATTTGGTTGACGAACCAGCACCCTGAACAGGGTGCGATCAGTCGATGTGCAGCAAGAGCGATCAACGCAGCTGTGGGGTACGGGTCAACACCCCCTGATTCTGGGCACGATGGCGCAGCAGGTGATCCATCAACACCAGCGCCAGCATGGCTTCGGCGATGGGCACGGCGCGAATGCCGACACAGGGATCGTGACGCCCCTTGGTGATCATCTCGATTGCCTCACCTTCGGTATTGATGGTCTTGCCCGGCACAGTGATGCTGGAAGTCGGTTTGAGCGCCATGCTCACCACAATATCCTGACCCGACGAGATGCCGCCCAGAATGCCACCCGCATGGTTGCTGGCAAAGCCCGCCGGGGTCATCTCGTCGCGATGCTCGGAGCCTTTTTGCTCCACCACCGCAAAGCCATCACCGATCTCCACCCCTTTCACCGCATTGATGCCCATCATGGCATGGGCAATGTCGGCGTCGAGACGATCAAACACCGGCTCACCCAGGCCCACCGGCACATTGCGCGCAATGACCTGCACCTTGGCACCGATACTGTTGCCCTCTTTTTTCAGGTCGCGCATATATTGATCGAGCGCTTCCAGCTTGCCCGCATCGGGGAAGAAGAAGGGGTTCTGCTCAATCTGCGCCGCGTCAAACGCCTCGGCCTTGATGGGGCCGAGCTGGGAGAGGAAACCGGTGATCTCGATGCCGTGCACCTGTTTCAGGTACTTCTTGGCAATGGCACCCGCCGCCACCCGCATCGCGGTCTCGCGGGCAGAAGAGCGACCACCGCCACGATAGTCGCGCTGACCATACTTTTGGTGGTAGGTGTAGTCAGCGTGACCCGGCCGGAACAGATCCTTGATATCGGAGTAGTCCTTGGAACGCTGATCGGTGTTCTCGATCAAGAGCCCGATGGAAGTGCCGGTGGTCTTGCCCTCAAACACCCCGGAGAGGATCTTCACCTCATCCGGCTCGCGGCGCGGCGTGGTGTAGCGAGAGGTGCCCGGCTTGCGCCGATCCAGATCTCCCTGCAGATCTGCTTCGCTTATCTCCAGCCCTGGCGGGCAACCATCGACCACGGCGCCCAGCGCCAGGCCGTGGCTCTCGCCAAAGGTGGTGACCCGAAAGAGTTGACCAAAACTGTTCCCTGCCATGCGCGCTCCTGCTTAGTTCTTGTAGATGGCGAAATGATCCTGATACTGCACCAGCTCGTCACGGGTCATCACAAAGACGCCGTGCCCGCCGTTTTCGAATTCAACCCAGGTAAAGGGGATCTCGGGGAACTGGGCTTCCAGATGGATCATGCTGTTGCCCACTTCGACCACCAGCACGCCGTTATCCTTGAGGAAATCTGCCGCATGGGCCAGCAGACGCTTGGTCAGCTTGAGGCCATCGGAACCGGATGCCAGCGCCAGCTCTGGCTCGTGACGGAACTCTTCCGGCAGATCCGACATATCTTCGGAATCCACATAGGGCGGATTGGAGACGATGAGATCGTACTTGTCACCCGCGGGCAGATCGCGGAACAGATCGGAGCGGATCGGAATGACCTGCTGCTCCAACCCGTGATCGTTGATGTTGCGCTCGGCCACGTTCAGCGCATCGATGCTGATGTCGATGGCATCCACTTCCGCTTCCGGGAACTCGTGGGCCATGATGATGGCGATACAGCCGGAGCCGGTGCACAGGTCCATGATCCGGGTCGGTTCATGTTTGAGGAAAGGCGCGAAACGGTTGGCCACCATCTCGGCAATGGGGGAACGGGGAATGAGCACCCGCTCGTCCACGTAGAACTCCCAACCTGCATACCAGGCCTTGTTGGTCAGGTAGGCGGCAGGTACCCGCTCCTGTACGCGGCGGATAATCAGTTCGGCGATACGGTGACGCTCGCTGCTGGTGAGACGGGAGTGGCGCATGGCCGGGTCTACATCCGGTGGCAGATGTAACGCGGGCAGTACCAGCTGCACAGCTTCATCCCAGGCGTTGTCGGTTCCATGACCGTAAAAAATCCCGGCGTCGTTGAAACGACTCATGGCCCAACGCAACATGTCCTGGATGGTGTGCATCTCGGCAACCACCTCATCGATAAATATCTTGTCCAAATCCACCTCCAAGTCGAGTAATATCCGGCCCGAGCCCCGTTTACGTTGCGGGCAAGACGCATACCTAATACATGAGCATCTGATGAAAAAAACGCCCTCACCAACAGACGAGGAAACCCTGCTGTTCCGCGATGCGATAAAAGGTACCCGGAAAATCAAGCAAGATACCATAAGGGCCGAGTTACGCCCGGTCAAGCAGAAACGCGAATTGCGCGAAACCCGCGAAAAGCTTGGGGTTGACCACTATTTCAGCGATGAGTATCAGCCCCATCTCGACGATGATGGGCCGACCCGTTACGTGCGGGAAGATGTGTCAAAATTTGAGCTGAAAAAGCTCAAGCGGGGCATTTATCCGCCGGAGATCTACCTGGATCTGCATGGCATGAACCAGCAGCAGGCAAAACAGGAGCTGGCCGCCCTGCTCACCCTCTGCCAGAAAGAGAACATTCACGTCGCCTCGGTGATGCACGGCATCGGCAAACATATTCTCAAACAGCGCATTCCCTGCTGGCTGGCCCAGCACCCCAATGTGCGCGCCTTCCATCAGGCTCCCCGCGAATGGGGTGGCGACAGCGCCATTCTGGTGTTGCTGGATATCGAAGAGTAGAAAAAGCAGCGCACAAACTAACTCTGCCCAACCGGTCGATTGAATCGCAATGGTGATATAGAGGAGTCAAGATTGACCACCAGCATGCCGCCGTTGGGCAACTGCCACGCGAATAAGTCATCAAATCCGGCGGTCGTTAGGGCGCGGATCACCTTGGCGACCACACCGTGCGCCACCAGCAATACCCGCTCCCCCTGCATGGTCGAGGCCAGTGCCGTTAGTCCCTGCGAGACTCGGGCAATCACCTCATCCAGCGTCTCACCGCCAAGCGGAGCCTCCGCCCAGCGACGGGTGATGTTGCGCACCCACAACTCGGGATAACGCGCCTTGGCCTCTAGGCCGACATGCCGTTCACGAAAGTCCGGAGCAAGTTTCACAGGCAAGCCCAACTGACGTGAGAAGATCGCGGCGCTCTCTCTTGTTCGCAGCAGGGGCGACGCCAGCAACCGATCGAAAGGGGCCAGTGTGGTCGCTATCTCATCGGCCAGCCAGCATATATGCCGCGCGCCATCTTAGTTAAGCCCGATATCCAACGCCCCTTGATAACGCCCCTCGGCGTTGGCTTGGGTCTCTCCATGGCGGATCACTATCAGCTCCATGGTGTACTCCTCTTTCTACGTGGAATATCACAAAACTACTTCCCTTTCGGATAACGGGGATGATCGTCCTGGATCGGCAACCAGGAGAGCTGGCTGACGGTATGGATGTGATAGGTTGGTGCGACCGTTTCGGGGTTATCAAGTGAGACAATAGCCAGCGTCAGGTACTCGGGGTATTGAATGCTGCGATAGCTGAGGGTGGCGCCACAGGTTGCACAAAAGCCGCGTCGAATCGCCTCCGACGAGGCGTACTCAGTCAATACGCCGCATAGCCATTGCACCTGTTTCACCCGAAAATCCATCCAGGCGCCGACCGGAGCGCCGGTCGTGCGCTGACAATCCCGGCAGTGGCAAAAATCGGTAGCAAAGGGAGCAGCTAGCACCTTGTAGCGGATTGCACCACAATGGCAACCCCCCTCTAATATCCCGTTACGAGAAATCACCATCTTGTTTACCATCCAGTCCACGTTTGAAGGCATATATTGCCAGCCTAACATCCCGTTACACTAAGTTGATTAGTGCAGAAAACCAATGATATTTGCGATTTATCAGCGCCCGTTTCAGATAGTATTGACACAGTTCACCATTGTTCAGACAGAAGATAACCACTCTCACCTCCCATCATAACGGTTATGGGGGCTCTGATTATTCATCCCGCTGACAATATGAGATATTGCCACTCACTACTGGCCTGCGAATATAAGACAAGCTCACCCGAGCCCATATAAATCTGTTCGTCGCAGCCATATTCCACGCTATTTAATTGGAACCTGCATGATGAAGTTATTCACTCCCCTGGTGGTTGCCACGGCGATCTTCTCTTCCGTGGCGATAGCAACCCCCTCTCCCCATATCGTCGGCGCCACCCTTGGCTATGGCACCCAGTCATTCAAAGCACAAAATGGGGATCAGGCCGATGGCGGTGACAATATGACTGCCGATCTCTATTACCGTTATATGTTCAACGATTATATCGGTATCGATTCAGGAATATTGTTTGGTACCGGTGGCGTAGTCAGCGCCCTCTTCGATGCAACCCTCAATGACGTAAAAGATATCCATTACAAAGGGATCCGCTCTGCCTTGTATGCACAATTCCCGGTCTCTTCCGGCAACAGCTTTTATGCCAAACTGGGTGCCAACGCCCACAGAGTCGAATACACGATCAACAAGGAAGATCAGAGCAACTCCGGGGTCGGTTTTTATGGCGCTGCGGGTTGGCAATATCGCTTTGATTCGGGTATCGGACTCAATGCGGAGTACCAATATATCCCCATGCCTCGACTCGATGTCAAAGGGGTCAGTGTCGGTCTCAACTACCGTTTCTGATCCCGCCTGATGGGGCGACAACAGGCCGATAACGGGTAAAAAGCAGGGAGATATCTCCTCCCTGCTGCCTGCTTGTTTCCACTACCGATAGATCATGGTGATTGACCATGATCCCAACGGCAACCTTATTTGGTCACCACCACAGCCCAGGGGCCACCTTTGGCGGGATCATCCCCTTGCGTCCACCATTTGGCCTGATAGACGGCGCCCTTGTAGCTCACCTTGTTGCCCGCGGTATAGACCTTGCTGGCCTCCCAGGCAGGCTGGCCATCAATGGGCGGGTCAACCGGATCGACCGGGGCAGGATCGAGCTTGGCGACGATCCGCACTTTCGGCCAGTTGGCGTGGGAACCGTAGAAGTTGGTCACGCACTTCTCGTAATCACCCGGCACCAGCGCAGAATAAGCGGTCTGGAAGCCCACCAGCTCACACTCGAAGGAGTAACCGCCCGGGCGATCAGGATAGTACTTCCAGTTGCCATCCCAGTTGGTGTAGAGCACGTCGGTAGCGCCGTTGAGATTGAGGCTGCCATAGGGAGTCTGCTGCCAGCAGGTGTTCTTCTCATCCGCCTTGACCGGGATCTGGTAGTGGTTGGCCAGCCCTTCCCAGTAGCGGATGCGATTGACCGGCTGCCCCTTGTCCTTGTTCTGTTCACCACACTCGATACCGCCGTTGATGACGTTGATGGTGGTACCGAAGCCATAGCCGATACCGGCGTCAGCTTCCCGTTTGGAGGGTACCCAGGTGCGATCAATCACGTGCAGCATGGCCGGTTTCGGGGCCTGCGGGGTGAGGAAGAACCAGATGGCAGAAGCGAGGTTGAGCCAGGAGTCCGCCACCAGCCCCGGGTTGTTGAGCAGCACTGAGGCATCGCCATCAAACATCGCCTCGGAGAAGGCCCCGTAGTTGAAGTGGTAAGAAAGCTGCTTGGCGCCGCGGCCAAAGTAACCTTGTCCGGTACTGCAGGGCCACTTCTTGTTCTGCCAGTCGTTCTGGCCACAGCCGGTGGTATAACCGGTCTGTCCCTCTGACCAGCCCATCTCCCGCACATGCACCAGCGCCTGTTGCCACTCCTCCAGCCCCAGCGGGTTATCGGAGACGTTCTCCTTGGCAATATGGCCGCCGGTCTCCTGAGAGAAGTGGGCAAAGGCCGTCACAATGGATTTTTTACAGATCGCATCAGAATCGCGCCCGTCGTTATATTCGCCGCAGAACGCAGGAAATTTACCGATGGCCCGCAAGAAGCGGACATAGGTATATTCCGGCGCGGCCATCTGGGTTAAATATTCCCATTCAGATTGGGGAAATACCCGTTCAACCCGTTTTACGTTGTCAGGATTGCTTGCCAGACCCGGTTCAATGGCATCGACTATTTTATTTGACCGGGTGGCCAGTGCCTTGGCCCATATTGTATACATGGGGTTGGCCGTCTTGGCCTTTTCCACCGCGGCCAGATCCGGGGCCGCAATCACATATCCTCCCGCATTTTGTGGATCGGGTTGAATATTCATGGTTGCACTCATTACGGCATAGCTGGGCAATACGCAAGCGGCAGCGATCAGCCAGACACAACGCTTGGGTTTGAACATGTTTATCGTCCTTGTTTGAATTAATGCGCTCCAAGAGTAGGTGTTCCAACAACTAAATTCATGATGAAAATTAAGAAATGCGCGTAATTTGTGAACCATTTCACCTTGTGATATTCAGTGCAGCTGAAACAAAGAAATAGAACCCAAACGAAAACGCCAAAGCGTGATCTTTCGCCCATTTTTAGAACAGTTGAGACGGCCAGGTGGCCTGCCATACGGTCATTGTTCGTGATGAAAAAAATGGCTGACCCGCTTCACCAGTCAGCCATCAACAATGTTCAAATAACGCTCACAAAGAGCTCGCTGTCAGGCGCGCACGGCACGGATCAGGATATTGCGCGGGGTCATGGGTTTGGCACAGAACTCCCCCACTTCGACCCGATAACCCTGCTCTTGCAAAAAGAGCGCGCGATCCAGCGCCAGCCAGATCTCGAGAGGACGGCGAAACAGATGACGCACCAGCTCCATGCGGGCGACATCACCAAAGCGACGCTCCCCGTGCTCCAACCAGGCGGGATAGTCGAGCCCGGCGGGCAGCACAATCCCTTTGCGTTCAGCAGCCCAAACGCAGAATGCCTCGAAGGTGCCGGTCAGCAGGCTCTTTTGCATATTGGGCACCGGCAGATACTCATCTATGCCACGCACCTGACGCTGCAGGCAGTCAAACCCGAGACGCCACACCACTTCCTGCTCACGCAAGCGGGCTATCCGCGCACCGCCGGTGACCGTCTCCTGTAGCGGCAACTTGAGATCCGCCTTGCTCAACACCAGCTCGCTGGAGTTGGCCGCGGCCGACAGCGGGCGATAGTAGCTGGTACGGATCAGGTGGTAACAACAGGGAGAGATAGTCACGCCGCGGGCACTGCGTTCGGCCACCCGCTCCAGCAGATGGGTGTGCAGCTCGCCGCAGGCATGGAGTGCCATAGCGTGATGTTCGGGGGCGATCAGCGCCGCCGACTCGGGGGCAAAAGCATCGGCGCAGGTAAAGGTCATATTCGCGCCATCCCGCTCGGCCAGCAGCCGACCTTCGTCACAAAGCTGCCCTTGCAACTCCAGACTGAGGATAGGAGCCTGTCGATGAAGTGACACCAGCCGCCCAAGATGCCCCTTGCCAGCACACCACTCCAGATAGGGGCCCTGATGGGCAGGCAGACAGGCGGTGAACGACTCGATCTGGGCCTGCTTGCGCCCCGGCATATGCAGCGCCATCTCCTTGCTGCAAGTGATGGGCTCAGGGGTAAACGGGGCAAGCTGGCTGAGTTGCTGCAGCTCGGCTCCCTCAGCAATCCAGGGGGCAAGCAGCGTGCTGAGTGCATCCATATCCGCATCGAACTCCGCCAACTGGGTCAGCGTCAGCCCATTGAGCAACGTCGCCAGTTCGGGCACCTCATCGGCAAAGGCCATGGTCAAATGATGATATGGCTGATATTGCCACCAGCGTCGGTAGCGGGTGAGCAGTCGATCCAGTTGTTGAAAACGTTGAGCCAGCACGAATGCCCCTGCCTTGCAGTCAAAAAGGAGGCTCATTCTAGCGATCCCGCTTCAAATTGCACTCTCAATACCTGACGATCAGCACTGCGCAACACCACCACCAACCCTGTGAGCCAGGGCAGATCTGACAAAGTGCGGGGTTTTATGCTATATTCCCCCCCTCTTTCACGCGCCCCGCCCAACGCGGGTCGCTTTACACTAGCTATGGGACCAACAACATGACCATCAACGCCATTCTGCAAGCGCGCGCGGGCGCCAAGTGTGAACTGTGCAGCGCCGAGCAGGCGCTGACCGCCTTCGTGGTGCCTCACTCCCCCGCCAGCGACGATGATCACAGCGTTGCTATCTGTGACACCTGCCGTGGTCAGCTGGAACAACCGGATACCCTGGTGGTGAACCACTGGCGTTGCCTGAGTGACAGCATGTGGAGCCAGGTGCCTGCGGTGCAGGTGATGGCATGGCGCCAGCTCAAAGCACTCTCCGGCAAGGGTGAAGTATGGGCTCAGGATCTGCTGGACATGATGTACATGGAAGACGAAGCCAAGGCTTGGGCTGAAGCTGGTATTGCTGACGAAGATGACGACAGCGTACCGACCGTTGACTCCAACGGCGCCGTGCTGCAAGAGGGCGACTCCGTTACCCTGATCAAGGATCTGGACGTGAAAGGCGCCGGTTTTACCGCCAAGCGCGGCACCCTGGTCAAGGGCATCCGTCTGACCAACAACCCGCTCCATATCGAAGGCAAGGTCAACGGCGTGCAGATCGTACTGGTTGCTGCCTACCTGAAAAAGGCCTAAAGCCAAGGGCGATTGCTCTGCTCTCTGCTGCCAGAGCACAAGCACAAGCACAACGAAAAAGGATGGCGTCACGCCATCCTTTTTTTATGCCTGCTTGCCGCAAACGGCCAACTTGAGCCCATAACAGGCCAGCCAAAGCAAAAAGGCGCATCCGGATGGACGCGCCTTCTTTACAGGGCCGATACCGTTAACCGGCAGCGGAAACGATCACTCAGGAGGAGAGTTTGCCATCCAGCTCTGCAATCTTGGCAGACCAGTAGGCCGGGCCGGTTTCGTGGATATTGTTGCCTTCGGAGTCGACCGCAACAGTCACCGGCATATCTTCCACTTCAAACTCGTAGATCGCTTCCATGCCGAGATCGGCAAAAGCTACCACGCGCGCCTTCTTGATGGCCTTGGCCACCAGATAGGCGGCGCCACCAACGGCCATCAGATAGACAGCCTTGTGCTGCTTGATACTCTCGACGGTTTTCGGGCCTCGCTCGGATTTGCCGATCATGCCGATAAGGCCAGTTTCACCCAGCATCATGTCGGTGAACTTGTCCATCCGGGTGGAGGTGGTGGGGCCTGCCGGGCCAACTACTTCGTCACGCACCGCATCAACCGGGCCAACGTAATAGATGAAGCGGTTGGTGAAATCGACCCCTTCAGGCAGCCCTTCGCCATTTTTCAGCATGTCGGCGATACGCTTGTGGGCGGCGTCGCGACCTGTGAGGATCTTGCCGGAGAGCAGCACGGTATCACCGCTCTTCCAGCTGGCCAGTTCGGCCTTGGTGATGCCATCGACGTTGACGCGGCGCACGTTGCCACCCGCTTCACGGGTGATCTCCGGCCAGTCACTCAGTTTCGGCGGAGTCAGTTCGGCAGGGCCTGAACCATCCAGCTCGAAGTGAACGTGGCGGGTCGCGGCGCAGTTGGGGATCATCACCACCGGCTTGGAAGCGGCATGAGTCGGCGCAGATTTCACCTTCACATCCAGCACGGTTGTGAGGCCGCCCAGACCCTGGGCACCGATCCCCAGCTTGTTGACCTTGTCGTAGAGCTCGACCCGCAGCTTCTCTTCGGTGGTTTGCGGGCCACGGGCGATCAGCTCCTGAATGTCGATGTGCTCCATCAGAGCCTCTTTGGCCAGCACCGCCGCTTTCTCGGCGGTACCGCCGATGCCGATGCCCAGCATGCCGGGGGGGCACCAGCCTGCGCCCATGGTCGGCACGGTTTTCAGCACCCACTCGACGATATCGTCAGAGGGGTTGAGCATCACCATCTTGGATTTGTTCTCGGAACCGCCGCCTTTGGCCGCGATGCTCACTTCCACCTTGTTGCCGGGGATCATGTCGATATGGACCACGGCAGGGGCGTTGTCTTTGGTGTTTTTGCGACTGCCGGCCGGATCGGCCAGCACGGAGGCGCGCAGCGGGTTGTCAGGATTGGTGTAGGCACGACGGGTCCCTTCGTCCACCATCTCCTGCACTGTCATGTCGCTGTCCCACTGGACCTGCATGCCAATTTTGACGAAACAGGTCACGATGCCGGTGTCCTGGCAGAGCGGACGATGACCTTCGGCGGACATGCGGGAGTTGATCAGGATCTGGGCCAGCGCATCTTTGGCGGCCGGGTTGGCCTCACGGTCATACGCCGCTTTGGCAGCCTGAACAAAATCCAACGGGTGGTAATAGGAGATGTACTGGAGGGCATCTGCGATAGAATCGATGAAATCCTGTTTTTTTATAATGCTCATATCATCCTCACTGGTCCTTGTCTCTACCACGGAGCAGGGCAAGGGCTTCCATATGATGGGCCGTGCTGACGTGCTGGCTAAAAACTATCAACCAACAAAAAACGAACGACACGGCAGTTTTTTCTTAAGTCACCGACACCTATGATACGCTTGCCCACCAGCACCGACTAGGGTTCGGGAACCAAACTGTTGCCTGTGTAACATAAAATGACGCCAACACTTCATATCCATCATCTAGACCATAGTGCTGAACTCCATCAGCTTTTTGCCCGCCTGCAACATCAGCCGTGGGCCATGTTGCTGGAATCGGCGGGACCACTCGGCGCCGATAACAGCTTTGATATCATCAGCGCCGATCCGCTGGCGACCCTCGAAACCCGCGGCGAAGTGACCACTCTGCGTGTCGGGGCGAATATCAGCAAACACCACGAAGATCCCCTCGCCCTGCTGGCCCATACCCAGCAACAGCTGCTGGGGGAGCTGGATCTGTGTGCCACTCACCTACCCTTTATTGGCGGCGCCCTCGGTCTCTTTGGCTATGATCTCGGCCGCCGCTTCGAGCGACTGCCAGTGCAGGCCGCCGCCGATATCGCGGTGCCAGACATGGCGGTGGGCATCTACGACTGGGCGCTGCTGCGCAATGTGGCGACCGGCGACTGGCAGCTGGTGCACTGGGGGGATGAAGCGGGCCTTGCCAACCGGCTGGCCTGGCTTGAACAGCAGCAGGCCAAACCGGCCCCTGCTTTTGCCTTGCAGGGGTCGTGGCAGAGCAATATGAGCCGCGCCGAGTATGGCGAGAAATTTGCCCGTATTCAGGAATATCTCGCCGCGGGGGATTGCTACCAGATCAACCTGACCCAGCGTTTCAGCGCCCCCTATCAGGGGGATGAGTGGCAGGCCTACTGCCTGCTGGCAACCGCCAACAAGGCCCCCTTCTCAGCCTTTATCCGTCTGCCGGAGAGCGCGCTGCTGAGCCTCTCCCCCGAGCGGTTTCTGCTGCTCGATGGCCGTCATATCGAAACCAAACCCATCAAGGGCACTCGCCCTCGCCACCCCGATCCGGTGACCGATCGGCAAGTCGCGCGGGAGCTGGCGCAAGCCGACAAGGACAGATCAGAGAATCTGATGATCGTTGATCTGCTGCGCAACGATATCGGTCGGGTCAGCCGGCCAGGCTCGGTCAGCGTGCCTCATCTCTTTGCGGTGGAGTCGTTTCCGGCGGTACATCATCTGGTCTCCACCATCCATGGTGAGCTGGATGCACGCTGGCAAGGGGTCGATCTGCTGCGGGCCTGTTTCCCGGGTGGCTCCATCACCGGCGCCCCCAAAATCCGGGCTATGGAGATCATCGAAGAGCTGGAGCCCCAGCGCCGCAACGCCTATTGCGGCAGCATCGGCTATCTCAGCCAGCACGGCCGGATGGATACCAGCATCTGCATTCGCACTTTGATCGCCGAAGCGGGTCGCCTGCACTGCTGGGCCGGTGGCGGCATCATCGCCGACTCTGACGCCGACAGCGAATATCAGGAGACTTATGACAAGGTCGCCCGCATCCTGCCGCCGCTGTCGGCGCTGTAACCCTCCCCACTGTCAGGTCAACGCACAGGAGAGCTCCCCGCCATGGATCGCCACGAACTGCTGACCCGCTTCCAGTTGCAGCGACCCGCCCCGGCCCATCGCCTCGCCATCGGCGGGCTCAGTCCGGCGGCGGTGTTGATCCCGGTGGTGATGCGCGATGAGGGGCTCAGCGTGTTATTGACCCGGCGCAGCCCCCGGCTGCGTCATCATGGGGGGCAGATCAGCTTCCCCGGCGGGCGACAGGATCCCGGCGACGAGAACCTGATTGCCACGGCGCTGCGGGAGACTGAAGAGGAGCTCGGCATTCCGGCCCGACTTATTGAAGTGATCGGCACCCTCAACCCGCTCAATACGGTGTCACGATTCGAGGTACTTCCGGTGCTGGGGCTGCTCGATGGCAACTATCCCCTCATTCTGAGTCCGGATGAGGTGGATCACGCCTTTGAAGTGCCGCTGACCCATCTGCTGGATCGGCGTAACCACATCCCCCTGACCCTTTCCAGAGGGGGGAAAGCACACACCATCTACTGGATCCCCTGGCAACAGCACTTTATCTGGGGGGCTACCGCCAGCATGATCAACCAGCTAGCCCAGCATCTCGCAAAATAACAATTTCCCTACATTTGACTGAGCGAGATTTAATCATTAACACTAAAATAACGTGCCAATTGATAAACAATAATTGAATTTTTCTTGTTTTGATCACATTTCCATAAGAAAGTGCGGTTTTTCGTGCCGTAAAGATGAATTTGATCAACATTTTTGATTAGAAAAACCGTATCCTTGCGCCGACTTAATAAGAACCACACATTCGGGGTGAGATAGATGTCAAACACAGTCACTGGCACGCAGGGAGTTGCGGCGTCAACAGAGCAAGGGATCAGCTCTACTCAAACCACTCGTTGGGAAAAACGCGACTCTACCTGGGTCATCAGTCTGTTCGGGACCGCAGTTGGCGCGGGGATCCTGTTCCTGCCGATCAACGCGGGTATGGGCGGTTTCTGGCCGCTGGTCGTCATGGCGCTGCTGGTAGGTCCCATGACCTATCTGGCCCACCGTGGTCTGGCCCGCTTCGTCCTCTCCTCCAAAAAGCCAAATGCAGACATCACCGAAGTGGTGGAAGAGCACTTTGGCGTGGGTGCCGGTAAATTAATCACCCTGCTCTACTTCTTCGCCATCTACCCCATCGTGCTGATCTACGGCGTGGGCATCACCAACACCGTCGAAAGCTTTATGGTCAACCAGCTGCAGATGAGTGCTCCGCCGCGCTGGATCCTCTCCATCGTGCTGATCATGGGCATGATGTCGGTGATGCTGGCCGGTGAAAAGCTGATGCTGAAAGTGACCGAGCTGCTGGTTTATCCGCTGATCGCCATTCTGGCCGGTATCTCTTTGTACCTGATCCCGGACTGGACCGGCGCCGCGCTGGAGCAAGTGCCCTCTGCCAAGGATTTCGCTACTACCCTGTGGCTGACCATCCCGGTACTGGTCTTCTCCTTCAACCACAGCCCGGCTATCTCCAGCTTCTCTCTGGCCCAGCGCCGCGACCACGGTGATCAGGCTGTCGAGAAAGCCGATGCCATCCTCAAGCGTACCGCCATGGTGCTGCTGGGCTTCGTGATGTTCTTCGTCTTCTCCTGCGTCATGAGCCTGACACCGGCCCAGCTGGCGGAAGCCAAGGCTCAGAACATCGCCGTGCTCTCCTATCTGGCCAACCAGCATGCCAGCCCCATCATCTCCTACTTCGGTCCGTTGGTTGCGTTCGTGGCCATCGTCTCCTCCTTCTTCGGCCACTATCTGGGTGCCCGTGAAGGTCTGAAAGGGATGATCGT